>NZ_VOSR01001144.1:0-1394 GCF_007997345.1 Mitsuaria sp. TWR114 | reverse complement strand
CGCCGAGCTGGTCCGTCTGTACGTGCAGCCGGCCTTCCAGCGTGTGAAGGTGGGACAGCGTCTGCTGGCCGCGGCGGAGGACGTCGCCAGGTCCACGGGTTTGCCCGCGCTGTGGTTGACAGCGTGGGACGGCAATCAACGCGCACGCGACTTCTACGCCGCGCGCGGCTACGCCGACATCGGCGAGACGGTCCACGTGATCGAAGGTCGGAGTTACGGCAACCGAGTGTTCCGCCGCGCGATCTGACGGCGGCGGCACGACGTAAGGTCGCCCGGCCGTCTGTTGGGCTGTGGAGAACTGCGGCTTCAGGCTGATCTGAGTCGTTCGTGGTCTAAGGCCTGAGGGGCAGCTGCTCCCCATAGCAGTCACAGGACTCCACTGTCCCGACGGGCGCCTTCATCCTCGGAACCGGCCGCTCGACTGTGGCGTCCGCCGCATGCCGACTTGAACGACCGCTTCTGTGCGACGCGACTGGCTCATGCCGACCCGATGCTGCCGCTCAGCTCGCGACCGTGAGCTACGGCAGAAGGCTGATGTCAGTCGGCCGTGCCCAACTCGTGGAACGTCGGCATCGGCCATCACCGGTCATTCGATGGCCTTCCCGGCACGTGGCCGGTTCACCGCTACTACCGGATACCGGACAGAGCTTCCGCCAGCCAGCATCTTTCATGCTCAGGCCTGAGCGACAAAGCCCTGAGTGGTGATCGCGTTGGCGTAGAAGGGCGCAATCTCGGAGAGGAACGCCGTCTGCTGCTCACGAGTAAATGCCGCCGACGCGTCGTAGATGACGTTGGTGTGGTAGCCCAGGTCATGCGCGTTTCGCATCGAAGATTCAACGCACTGCCTCAGCGCAAAGCCTGCGAGGTAGATGTCGAAGATGCGGTTGTTGCGAAGGTAGCTGTCCAGTGTGGTCGAAGCAAACACGCTGCTGCCGCCCGTTCGCTCGCGGATCACGTACTCGCCGTCCTGGGGCTCGAAGCCGGGAAAGAAGTCGGCCTGCGCACCGAGGAACGAGCCGTAGTCGCGCATCATCTTGCGCAGACCGTATTTCCCTTCGCCCAGCACCTTGAAGTGCGGCTCGAACTTGAGCGACGCATGAATGACCTCCATGCCTCTCTGGCGGGCCGCTGCGAGCGCGATCTTCGAGTTGGCGACGGCCTTGTCGAACTGCTCGCGGTCTTGGAACTGCCCGTTGATGCCGCCGGTCGGCGCCAACCAATCGTTGACGTACTCGATCAGGATCAGCGCGCTCTTGGACGATTGATTGCTCATGGTTTTGACTCCTTGGAGTGCGATTGGGTTGCATGAAATGGGGGTCAACCCGCCGCCAACAGGGCGCTTTGCTGGCGGAGATGCGCCAGGAAGCGGGAGGCGTAGTCCTCGGCAACGGCAT
>NZ_VOSR01001143.1:0-593 GCF_007997345.1 Mitsuaria sp. TWR114 | reverse complement strand
CTGCGCACGCCGGACGACCAGCTGCAGGTCAATGCCTCGCGCTTCGACCAGAAGACCGTCGGCAACGTGATGGTCCGCATGACCTTCACCGCCCCGGACCAGCCGCCCGAGGTCCAGGCCCTGTACGCCTCCACCAGCGGCAACACGCAGGACGCGATCCTCGACCGCGCCCGCAGCTACCGCCTGCCCTGCCTCTCGGCCGAGGACCGGCCGATGAGCTTCGTCCAGCACTTCATCTACCGCAAGCACGACGCCGGCCGCGCCAGCTTCAAGGACGAGGTCACGCTGGGCGAGTTCCTGTCCAACATCAAGGGCATCCGGCAGCAACAGGCCGAGTTCGACTTCAACACGATGAACTGCCCGTTCACCGTCGCCTGGACGCTGGGCAAGCCGGCGCTGGCCAACCGCGTCGGCGAGATCGGTACCGAGCGCGACCCCAACCGCGCCGAGTTCCTGGCCTGGCTGGGGGGCCTGGAGATGGACCTGACGCCGGATCGCTTCGAGCACCTGCTGGGCCGCATGGTCAAGATCAAGGTCGCCTGCGGCACGCTGCGCCTGCAGCCGGCCACGACAGCCGCGGCCGCGCCCCTGGC
>NZ_VOSR01001142.1:0-959 GCF_007997345.1 Mitsuaria sp. TWR114 | reverse complement strand
GGCCGGAAGCGCTGGCGCAAACCCCGAACGTTTAAAATCCGCCGTTTTCCGTCAGCGCCGACCGAGCCCACCGTCCGGGAATCGCCTGGAGACCGCCAGGGACGCTGAATTTCGAGGGCCCCCCGCCGGCCCCGCCACTAGAAGAGCCGCTATGACCCACGTCGTCACCGAAGCCTGCATTCGCTGCAAATACACCGATTGCGTCGATGTCTGTCCCGTCGACTGCTTCCGCGAGGGCCCGAACTTCCTGGCCATCGACCCCGATGAATGCATCGACTGCGCGGTCTGCATCCCCGAATGCCCGGTGAACGCGATCATGCCGGAGGAGGACGTCCCCGGTGACCAGCAGATCATGATCAAGCTGAACGCGGATCTCGCCAAGAAGTGGCCCAGCATCACCAAGCGCAAGACGCCGCTGCCCGATGCCGACGAGTGGAAGGACAAGACGGGCAAGGTCGATCAGCTGGTCCGCTGACCGATCCCCTCATCTCGCGGCGCCGGAGCCTGCCGGCCGCTGCTTCTCACAAGAATGGAAACGCAAGTGACTGAAGCGACCTCCGCCCCGCACGCGGGCGTGATCGAAACAGATGCCGTCATCGTCGGCGCCGGCCCGTGGGCCTGTTCCAGGTGTTCGAGCTGGGCCTGCTCGAGATCAAGGCCCACATCATCGATTCGCTGGCTTATCCCGGCGGCCAGTGCATCGAGCTCTATCCCGACAAGCCGATCTACGACATCCCGGCGCTGCCGGTGGTGACAGGCAAGGAACTGACCGACAACCTGATGAAGCAGATCGAGCCCTTCGGCGCGACCTTCCATCTGGGCCAGGAGGTCACGACCGTCGAGAAGCAGGAGGACGGCCGCTTCTTCGTCGCCACCAGCAAGGGCACGCAGTTCCTGACCAAGACCATCTTCATCGCGGGCGGCGTGGGCTCCTTCCAGCCGCGCACGCTGAAGGTCGA
>NZ_VOSR01001141.1:0-553 GCF_007997345.1 Mitsuaria sp. TWR114 | reverse complement strand
GGAATACCCCGAGGTCGTGCCGCCCCAGGTCGTGGTCCGCGCGCAGTACCCCGGCGCCAACCCCAAGGTCATCGCCGAAGCCGTGGCCACGCCGCTCGAGGAATCGATCAACGGCGTCGAAGGCATGCTCTACATGGGCAGCCAGGCCACCACCGACGGCCTCATGACGCTGACCGTGACCTTCAAGCTGGGCACCGACCCGGACAAGGCGCAGCAGCTGGTGCAGAACCGCGTCTCGCAGGCCGAGCCGCGCCTGCCCGAGGAAGTCCGCCGGCTCGGTCTGACCACGGTCAAGAGCAGCCCCGACCTGACCATGGTCGTGCACCTGCTCTCGCCCAACGACCGCTACGACATGACCTACCTGCGCAACTACGCGGTGCTCAACGTCAAGGACCGCCTGGCGCGGATCCAGGGCGTGGGGCAGGTGCAGCTGTTCGGCTCGGGCGACTACTCGATGCGCATCTGGCTGGAACCCGCAGAAGGTCGCCGAGCATGGCCTGTCGGCCAGCGACGTGGTCCAGGCGATCCGTGAGCAGAACGTGCAGGCCGCGGC
>NZ_VOSR01001140.1:0-809 GCF_007997345.1 Mitsuaria sp. TWR114 | reverse complement strand
CGCCACCGATGCCGCCAAGCGCTGGCGTGATTCCGACAAGAAGCTGCGCGAGCAACGCCTCGATGGCGACGTGTGCCCCATCGGCTACACCGGCCGGCTTCCCCAAGCGCAGTTCGACGCTGCCTATGACGACGCGGAGAAGCTGCACCAGGCCATGAGCGCGTACTTCACCGCCCTCGGCGAACTCGCCTCGGACCAGTTGCCCGACCTCGCCAAGACGGCCGCCCCTTCGCTCGAGGGCATCAAGGGCGCCGGCGCCAAGGTTCGCCCGAAGAGGAGGCCGCCGTGCAAGGACTGTTCGCGCTGCTCCAGCGGGGGCTCGACGCCTACCGCCACAAGAAGCTCCGCGAGCTGATGACGTCCTCGCATGGCGACGTCGCTCGCGTGCTGGGCCTCATGCGCAAGCTCGCCGACGTCTACGCCGAAGGCCTGCGGGGCGAACGCATCCAGGCGATCAACTTCGTGAAGTGCGAGATCGGGCAATCCGATCTCGGCGACAAGTACCTCGGCCGACGGGAGCTCGCTCGCGTTGGGGCGGACTACGACAAGGCACTGAGCGCGATCGCCACCTACAAGGCGGCACTTCAAAAGCTCGCCGACGACCACGACCGGATTCGCGGCGCGCTGGCGATGGACCGCGACGCGATGACGCGCACGCTGAAGGCGATCGCCGCGACGGCCAAGGAACTCGACAAGGCCCACGACGCCGTGGCCAAGCTCTAGGGAGGGCGCATGACCGACACGACCCTGGCGTACAGCGCCGACGAACTGGTACAGCTGGCCAAGGCCCTCGACGACATGGCCGAGGC
>NZ_VOSR01000114.1:0-17642 GCF_007997345.1 Mitsuaria sp. TWR114 | reverse complement strand
CCGGAGCGGGTCGCGCGCTGGTCCTGATGGACACCTACCTCGCGCCGAGCCGGAGGCGACCCGCGCGCGCTATTTCCAGATGCTGGACACGATCGAGTCGCTGGGCCGGTTCCCGCCGCCCATCCTCGATGCGGTGGTCCCGCTGTTCTTCCGCAGCGGCGCCGATCTGGGCGGTCCCTTGCCGACGGCCTTCCGGCGCGCGCTGGAGGGTTTCTCCACCGAGCAGCTGCGCAACGCCATCGTGCCGCTGGGCCGGCTGATCTTCGGCCGTCCGGAGGCGTTGCCGCGCCTGGCGGCGCTCGATCCGGACCGCACCTTGCTGATGTGCGGCGCGCTGGACATCCCCCGTCCGCCGGCCGAAACCACCCGGATGGCCGAACTCATCGGCTGCGAGCAGGTCATCGTGCCCGACGCGGGTCACATCTCGAATCTCGAACAACCCGCGTTCGTCACGCGGGCACTGGAGGCTTGGCTGGAGCGGCAGATCGGGCGTTGATGGGCGCCGTGCAATCCAGGCATACGTATCCGAGGTGATATGGTGCGGCCTGCGTCCAGGCGATCCCGCCGGAAGCCGCCGTGATCCGTGCCATGAAAGTCGATACCAAAAGCAAGAAGGTGAACAAGGCGTGGTTGAACAACCATGTCAACGATCCCTACGTGAAACAGGCCCAGAAAGAGGGCTACCGGTCGCGCGCCGCCTACAAGCTCAAGGAAATCGACGAGGAATTCCAGTTGATCCGGCCCGGGCAGGTGGTCGTGGACCTGGGGGCCTCGCCCGGCGCGTGGAGCCAGTACCTGCGCCGGCGCTTCGCGCCCAAGGAGGCTGGCGCCGGCGGCGCGGCGGTGGGCGCGCTGAACGGCCGCATCATCGCGCTCGACCTGCTGGACTTCGAACCGATCGAGGGCGTGGAGTTCCTCCAGGGCGACTTCCGCGAGCAGGAGGTGCTGGCGCAGCTGGAGGCGACGCTGGGCGGGGCGAAGGTGGACCTGGTGGTCTCCGACATGGCGCCCAATCTGTCGGGCATCGAAAGCACCGACGCGGCGCGGATGGAGCACCTGATCGAACTGGCGTTGGATTTCGCCCAGCAGCACCTCAAGCCGGAAGGCGCGCTGGTTGCCAAGGTCTTCCACGGCAGCGGCTATGACCAGTTGGTGCACGCCTTCCGGGCGCAATTCAAGCGCGTGAAGACCGCCAAACCCAAGGCCTCCCGGGACAAATCCGCGGAAAACTTCCTGGTCGGCATCGGCCTGAAGAAGGGGTGAGCGGGCGTGCGGGCCAGTTCGGCCCCGGCTGAAGCCGCGATCAAGCGTCAAAGTCGGGGCCGCTTCGGGCGCTTGCCTTGAGGCATGCATGGCAATATCTATCGTGGCGTGTGGGAATGCCAATCAAGTCGTGGGACTTGACTGGCCTAGAATCCGCCCCATATGCCGTGAAAGTCCGCTGCCCGAGGCTGTTTCCATGGGTCGGCGGTGATGGAATGACAAAGGAGTCGCGGTGAACAATCAGTGGTTCTCGAAAGTGGCTGTGTGGATGGTGATCGCCTTGGTGCTGTTCACCGTCTTCAAGCAGTTCGATCGCAGCGCAACCCAGGGGACTCAGATCGGTTACTCGGACTTCCTTGAAGAAGTCCGCGCCAAGCGCATCAAGCAGGTGGTGCTGCAGGAAACCCCTGCCGGCACCGAGATCCAGGCAACGACCGGTGACGGCAACAAGCTCCGCACCACCGCGCCCTACATGGACCGCGGCCTGGTCGGCGACCTGATCAACTACGGCGTCAAGTTCGACGCCAAGCCCCGCGAAGAGCCGTCGGTCCTGATGAGCATCCTGCTCAGCTGGGGTCCGATGCTGCTGCTGATCGCCGTCTGGGTGTACTTCATGCGCCAGATGCAGGGCGGCGGCAAGGGCGGTGCGTTCAGCTTCGGCAAATCGAAGGCACGCATGCTCGACGAAGCCAACAACACGACCACCTTCGCCGACGTCGCCGGTTGCGACGAGGCCAAGGAGGAAGTGAAGGAGCTCGTCGACTTCCTGAAGGACCCGCAGAAATTCCAGAAGCTGGGCGGCCGCATCCCGCGTGGCGTCCTGCTGGTCGGCCCTCCCGGCACCGGCAAGACGCTGCTGGCCAAGGCCATCGCCGGTGAAGCCAAGGTGCCGTTCTTCACGATCTCCGGTTCGGACTTCGTCGAGATGTTCGTCGGTGTCGGCGCGGCCCGTGTGCGCGACATGTTCGAGCAGGCCAAGAAGAGCGCGCCCTGCATCATCTTCGTCGACGAAATCGACGCGGTCGGTCGCCATCGCGGCGCCGGCCTGGGCGGTGGCAACGACGAGCGCGAGCAGACCCTCAACCAGATGCTGGTCGAGATGGATGGCTTCGACACCAACCTGGGCGTCATCGTGATGGCCGCGACCAACCGTCCGGACATCCTCGACCCGGCGCTGCTGCGTCCGGGCCGCTTCGACCGTCAGGTGTACGTCACGCTGCCGGATGTCCGCGGCCGCGAGCAGATCCTGAACGTGCACATGCGCAAGGTGCCGGTCGGCCAGGACGTCCGCGCCGACATCCTGGCGCGCGGCACCCCGGGCTTCTCCGGCGCCGATCTGGCCAACCTGGTGAACGAGGCCGCGCTGTTCGCCGCCCGCCGCAATGGCCGGGTGGTCGACATGCAGGACTTCGAGAAGGCCAAGGACAAGATCATGATGGGCCCCGAGCGGAAGTCCATGGTCATGCCCGAGGAAGAGCGCAAGAACACCGCCTATCACGAAGCCGGCCACGCGCTGGTGGCGCGCCTGCTGCCCAAGACCGATCCGGTCCACAAGGTGACGGTGATCCCGCGCGGCCGCGCGCTGGGCGTGACGATGCAGCTGCCGGAGGGCGACCGCTACAGCATGGACAAGGAGCGCATGCTCTCGACCATCTCGGTGCTGTTCGGCGGCCGCATCGCGGAAGAGGTCTTCATGAACCAGATGACGACCGGCGCCAGCAACGACTTCGAGCGGGCCACGGCGATCGCCCGCGACATGGTGACCCGCTACGGCATGACCGATGAGCTGGGCCCGATGGTCTACGCGGACAACGAAGGCGAGGTGTTCCTCGGCCGTTCGGTGACGAAGACGACCAACATGTCGGAAGAGACCATGCGCAAGGTCGATCAGGAGATCCGCAAGATCATCGACGAGCAGTACACCATCGCTCGCAACCTGATCGAGGAGCACAAGGACAAGATGCACGCGATGGCGACGGCGCTGCTCGAATGGGAAACCATCGACGCCGACCAGATCGACGACATCATGGACAACCGCCCCCCGCGTCCGCCCAAGGACTGGACGCCGCCGGCCAACAAGTCGGACAGCGGCGGCACCCCCGCGGTGAACACGGGCAGCGCTCCCGCTGCCGCCTGATCGTCGGGCAGTCAACGCACCAGGGGCTATCCCTTTGAAAGGCCGGTCGAGAGACCGGCCTTTCTGCTTTCCGCCCGGCGAAGTTCACGACGGACCATTAGCGAGCCGTTAGCGGGCCGTTGGCGCCGCACCTCCGCAGCTTCCGTCATACTGTCCGCTTGGCGTGGCAGTTCCCAGCGCGATCTAGCGTGCCGCCGCGCGCCCGATGCCCTGCCGCCCATGACTGCTGCCTCGCTCTGGAAAACCACCCGCTTCGATCTCGACCTGACGGAGCGCCCGCTGGTGATGGGCATCGTGAACGTGACGCCCGATTCGTTCTCCGACGGCGGTCAGCATGCCGAGGCGGCCAAGGCGATCGACTTCTGCGAGCGGCTGCTGGGCGAGGGCGTCGACATCCTGGACCTGGGCGGCGAATCGACGCGGCCCGGCGCTCCCCGGCTCGACGCCGACGAGGAATGGCGTCGCCTGGAGCCGGTCATGCGGGCGGTGCTGAATTTCGGCGTCCCCGTCTCCGTCGACACCTGCAAGACCGAGGTGATGCGCCGGGCCCTGGACCTTGGCGTCGACATCATCAACGACGTGCAGGCGCTGCGGGATGAGGGCGCCGATGCGCTGCTCGCGGAACATGGCAGCGCCGGCATCTGCCTGATGCACATGCGGGGCGAGCCCGCCGGCATGCAGCAGCTGACCGATTACGCGGATGTCGTGACCGAGGTGTCGGCGTTCCTGGATGAACGGATGCGGCATCTGATCACGCAGGGCGTCGCGGCCGAGCGGATCACGCTCGATCCGGGATACGGATTCGCCAAGACGGTCGACCAGAACCTGGACCTGCAGCGCCGGCAGCGCGAACTGCTGTCGCTGGGGCGGCCGCTGCTGGTGGGGTGGTCGCGCAAATCGACCTTGGGAGCCGTGACGGGTCGGCCGTCGACGAGCGGCTGCCGGCCAGCATTGGCGCGGCGCTGGCGTCGGTGGCCCTGGGCGCGCGGATCGTGCGCGTCCACGATGTCGGCGCCACGGTCGACGCGCTCAAGGTCTGGCAGGCTTTCGGCGCCCCACAAGGATGAACGGCCCGCGCCGTTCCCGGTCCACCCCCCCCATCCCGCATCCCCCATCCCCCCGATTGCGGGCCCCCATCCTGGGCGAGGAGGGCCCGATACGGCTTCGGCGACAATCCGCGGATTCACGATTGGGAAGTCTCAGGAGGTTGCTTCAATGAGCCGCAAGTATTTCGGGACCGACGGCATCCGCGGGACCGTTGGCCGTACCCCCATCACGCCTGACTTCATGTTGCGGCTGGGCCATGCGGTGGGCCGGGTGCTCAAGCGCAGCTATGCCAAGCCCAGTGTCCTGATCGGCAAGGACACCCGCATCTCCGGCTACATGCTCGAGTCGGCGCTCGAGGCGGGCTTTGCCTCCGCCGGCGTCAACGTCCTCCTGACCGGTCCCTTGCCGACCCCGGGCGTCGCCTACCTGACCCGGGCGCTGCGGCAGCACCTGGGCGTGGTCATCTCGGCCTCCCACAATCCCTTCGCCGACAACGGCATCAAGTTCTTTTCCTCCAAGGGTGAGAAGCTGCCCGATGCCTGGGAGCTCGACGTCGAGGCCGTGCTGGACGAGCCGCCGGTCTGGGTGGATTCCGCCAGCCTCGGCCGGGCGCGCCGCCTGGACGACGCACAGGGCCGCTACATCGAGTTCTGCAAGGCCAGCTTCAGCGGCGACCTCAGCCTGCGTGGCATGAAGCTGGTGGTCGACGCCGCGCACGGCGCCGCCTACCAGGTAGCCCCGTCCGTGTTCCACGAGCTGGGCGCGGAAGTGATCACCATCGGCAACAAGCCGGACGGCTACAACATCAACGACAAGGTCGGCG
The DNA here is from genome assembly GCF_007997345.1 of Mitsuaria sp. TWR114. Taxonomy (NCBI): domain Bacteria; kingdom Pseudomonadati; phylum Pseudomonadota; class Betaproteobacteria; order Burkholderiales; family Sphaerotilaceae; genus Roseateles; species Mitsuaria sp. TWR114. The sequence goes on along the minus strand of NZ_VOSR01000114.1, from coordinate 12,372 downwards.
CCACGGCGCCCGATGCCCTGGTCGCCGCGGTCAAGGAGCACCAGGCCGACTACGGCATCGCGCTGGACGGCGATGCCGACCGCCTGCAGATGGTCGACGGCGACGGCCGTCTCTACAACGGCGACGAGCTGCTGTACGTGATGGTGGCGGATCGCCTGGCGCGCGGAGAGCGCGTCCCGGGCGCTGTCGGCACGCTGATGACCAACATGGCGGTCGAATTGGCGCTGCGCCAGCGGGATGTCGAGTTCGTGCGCGCCAAGGTGGGCGACCGGTACGTGCTCGAGGAACTGGCCGCTCGCGGCTGGCAGCTCGGCGGGGAGGGCTCCGGTCACCTGCTGGCGCTGGACCGTCACACCACGGGCGATGGCATCGTCAGCAGCCTGCTGGTGCTGGAAGCCGTCTGCCGCAGCGGCCGCCGCCTCGTCGACCTGCTGGACGGCGTCTCCCTGTTCCCGCAGACCTTGATCAATGTGCGCCTGCAGGCCGACCAGCAGGACTGGAAGAGCAACCCGGCGCTCGCCCGCACCGAGGCCGAAGTCATGGCCGAACTGGGCGATCGTGGCCGGGTGCTGATCCGCAAGTCCGGCACCGAGCCGCTGCTGCGCGTCATGGTCGAGGCGAGCGATGCCGGGCTAGCGCAACGTTGCGCGGAACGTCTGGCCGACGCGATCCGCAGTTGAGCCTCGTAAGCCTGGGCGGCACGCGCCGCTCCGGGCAGTTCGGAACGTGAAAAAGAGAGCCGCCGGCGCGAAAGCGTCGGCGGCTTTTTTCCGACTCATCGCCCCAGCACGGGCCCACACCGTCGTCGAAAGGGTTTTCTGCGCGGTCTGGCGGGTCCCCAAACAAAGATGACAACCGGATGAATCGAATATGACAATGGCCGCGACCCGGTGGCCCAAGGGCCATTTCTCCTCTGGGGCGCTCTCCGTAACGAGATTTTTCCGACCCGGGGTCGGCGTCACGGATGTGTCACATTGAGGTCATAGCATCCGCTCCGTTCGCCAACCAACCAAGCGATAGGACTGAATGACCATGAATCAACTGCGTGCTGGCCTGCTGTTCGCCGCTTGTGCCGCGATGTTCTCCGTGGCCCATGCTCAAGAGGTGACCGGCGCGGGTGCCTCCTTCCCGGCCCCCGTCTACGCCAAGTGGGCTGACGCCTACAACAAGGCCACCGGCGTCCGCATCAACTATCAGTCGGTGGGTTCTGGCGCCGGCATCAAGCAGATCCAGGCCAAGACCGTCGACTTCGGCGCGTCGGACGCCCCCCTGAAGGACGAGCAACTGGCCAAGGACGGCCTGGTCCAGTTCCCGACCGTGATCGGCGGCGTCGTGCCGGTCATCAACGTCAAGGGCATCACCCCCGGTCAGCTCAAGCTCAACGGCCAGATCCTGGGCGACATCTACCTGGGCAAGGTTGCCAAGTGGAACGACCCCGCCATCGCCGCCCTGAACCCGGGCGTGGCGCTGCCGGACGCCGCCATCGCCGTGGTTCGCCGCGCCGACGGCTCGGGCACCAGCTTCCTGTTCACGAACTACCTGTCCAAGGTCAATGCCGAGTGGAAGTCCAAGGTCGGTGAAGGCACCGCCGTGAACTGGCCCACCGGCGCTGGCGGCAAGGGCAACGAAGGCGTGTCGGCCTTCGTGACCCGCCTGCCGAACTCGATCGGTTACGTCGAGTACGCCTACGCCAAGCAGAACAAGATGACCTACGTGCTGATGAAGAACGCCGCCGGCAACTTCGTCAGCCCCAGCGACGACGCCTTCAAGGCCGCTGCCGCCGGTGCCAAGTGGAACGAATCGTTCTACCAGGTGCTGACCGAGCAGGCCGGCAAGGACAGCTGGCCCATCACCGGCGCGACCTTCATCCTGATGCACGCCGCCCAGGACAAGCCGGCCCAGGCCGCCGCCGCGCTGAAGTTCTTCGACTGGGCCTACACCCAGGGCGACAAGACCGCCGACGAGCTGGACTACGTGCCGCTGCCGGCCGCCGTCAAGGACCTGGTCCGCAAGCAGTGGGCCGATCACGTGAAGGACGGTTCGGGCAAGGCCGTCAGCTTCAAGTGATCCTCGCCTGACGACACAGCCCGGTGACCCGCGTCGCGCCACCGGGCTTTCGCACAAGAATTCCAGACACTCCCAGCGGAGGCCCCGTGGCCGCAATACTTCCAGCCAATTCCATCGACCGAGATCGCGGCCAGGAGCGCGCCCAGCCCGACGGTCGTCCGCCGCAGCGCCGACGCGTCGCGCCCTGGGCCGACACCGTGTTCTCGGCGCTGACGCACGGCGCGGCCTGGCTCACGCTGGCGCTGCTGGCCGGCATCATCGGCTCGCTGCTGATCGGAGCCGCGCCCGCGATCAAGCAGTTCGGCCTGAACTTCCTGATCACCGCGGACTGGGATCCGGTGCAGGAGAAGTTCGGCGGCCTGGTGATGATCTACGGCACGCTGATGACCTCGCTGATCGCGCTGCTGATCGCGGTGCCGGTGAGCTTCGGCATCGCGCTGTTCCTGACCGAGCTCGCGCCGGGCTGGCTGCGCCGCCCGCTGGGCATCGCCATCGAGCTGCTGGCCGCGGTGCCGTCGATCGTCTACGGCATGTGGGGCCTGCTGGTGTTCGGGCCGATCCTGGCGACCTACGTGCAGCAGCCGCTGCAATCCCTGCTGGGCGGCGTGCCCTACCTGGGCGCGCTGGTGTCCGGCCCGCCGGTGGGCATCGGCATCCTCTCGGCCGGCATCATCCTGGCCATCATGATCATCCCGTTCATCGCCTCGGTGATGCGTGACGTCTTCGAGGTCACGCCCGCGATGCTCAAGGAGTCGGCCTACGGCCTGGGCTCCACGACCTGGGAAGTGGTCTGGAAGGTCGTGCTGCCGTACACCAAGACCGGTGTCGTGGGCGGCATCATGCTGGGCCTGGGCCGCGCGCTGGGCGAGACCATGGCGGTCACCTTCGTGATCGGCAACATGAACCAGCTGAACTCGCTGTCGGTCTTCGAGGCCGCCAACAGCATCACCTCGGCGCTGGCCAACGAATTCGCCGAAGCCGGCGCGGCCTGCACCAGGCCTCGCTGATCTACCTGGGCCTGGTGCTGTTCTTCATCACCTTCGTGGTGCTGGCGTTCTCCAAGGTCCTGCTCAACAAGCTCAAGAAGAACGAGGGAGCCCGCACATGAGCGCCACCAACGCCAAGCGCCTGGCGATGTACAACAAGCGCAAGCGCGTCAACCAGATCGCGCTGACGCTGTCCCTGGCCGCGATGGGCTTCGGCCTGGTCTGGCTGATCTGGATCCTGCTGGAGACGCTGATCCAGGGCGTCGGCGGCCTGACGATCGCGACCTTCACCCAGATGACGCCGCCGCCGATGGCGGAGGAGGGCGGCCTGGCCAACGCGATCTACGGTTCGCTGCTGATGGTCGGCCTGGCCACCTGCGTCGGCACCCCGATCGGCGTGCTGGCCGGCGTCTACCTCGCCGAGTACGGCCAGAAGACCTGGCTCGGCGCCTGCGTGCGCTTCATCAACGACATCCTGCTGTCGGCCCCGTCGATCGTGGTCGGCCTGTTCATCTACACGGTCGTCGTCACGCGGATGAAGTCGTTCTCGGCGCTGGCCGGCATCCTGGCGCTGGCGCTGATCGTGATCCCGGTGGTGATCCGCACCACCGAGAACATGCTGAGCCTGATCCCCAACGCGCTGCGCGAGGCGGCCTACGCGCTGGGCACGCCCAAGTGGAAGGTCATCCTGACCGTCACGCTCAAGGCCGCCCGCGCCGGCGTCGTGACCGGCGTGCTGCTGGCGCTGGCCCGCATCTCGGGCGAGACCGCGCCGCTGCTGTTCACCGCGCTCTCCAACCAGTTCTGGACCAGCTCGCTGGGCAGCCCGATGGCCAGCCTGCCCGTGACCATCTTCAAGTTCGCGATGAGCCCCTACGAGAACTGGCAGAAGCTCGCCTGGGCCGGCGTCTTCATCATCACCATCGGCGTGCTGCTGCTCAACATCGCGGCCCGCGTGCTGTTCAAGGAAAAGCATTGACCGGCTGACTGCCGCCGGAGCCGCGTGCTCCGGCGCCTCACGATCAACGAATCCCACGAATCGAGAAACAACATGGACGTCAAAGTCGACATGCCGGTGACCGAGAAGGCGAAGCTCTCGGTGAAGAACCTGAACTTCTACTACGGCAGCTTCCACGCGCTGAAGAACATCAACCTGGACATCCCCGAGAACAAGGTCACCGCCTTCATCGGGCCGTCGGGCTGCGGCAAGTCCACGCTGCTGCGCACGCTGAACCGGATGTTCGAGCTCTATCCGGAGCAGCGCGCCGAAGGCCAGATCCTGCTGGACGGCGAGGACATCCTCACCAGCAAGGAAGACGTGTCGCTGATCCGCGCCAAGGTCGGCATGGTGTTCCAGAAGCCGACGCCGTTCCCGATGTCGATCTACGACAACATCGCCTTCGGCGTGCGGCTGTTCGAGACGCTGTCGCGCGTGGAGATGGACGAGCGCGTCGAATGGGCGCTGAAGAAGGCCGCGCTGTGGAACGAGGTCAAGGACAAGCTGAACCAGAGCGGCTCAGGCCTGTCGGGCGGCCAGCAGCAGCGCCTGTGCATCGCGCGCGGCATCGCCATCAAGCCGGAAGTGCTGCTGCTGGACGAGCCCTGCTCGGCGCTGGACCCGATCTCCACCGGCAAGATCGAGGAACTGATCCACGAGCTCAAGCACGACTACACGGTCGCGATCGTGACCCACAACATGCAGCAGGCCGCGCGCTGCTCGGACTACACCGCCTACATGTATCTGGGCGACCTGATCGAATTCGGACCGACCGCGGAGCTCTTCATGAAACCCAAGCGCAAGGACACCGAGGACTACATCACGGGTCGTTTCGGTTAATCAGAGGGGAGCGAAGACCATGACTGACAAGCATCTGTCCACCCAATTCGACGCCGAACTCAGCGGCATCTCCACCCGCGTGCTCGAGATGGGCGGCCTGGTCGAATCGCAGGTCGCGCAGGCCGTCGAGGCGCTGGGCACCTTCAGCGGCGACATCGCCAGCCACGTCCTCAAGCAGGAAGAGATCGTCAACACGATGGAGATCGAGATCGATCGCGACCTGTCGACGATCATCGCCCGCCGCCAGCCGACGGCGCGCGACCTGCGCCTGCTGATCGCCGTGTCCAAGACGATCGCCAACCTCGAGCGCGTCGGCGACGAGGCCGCCCGCATCGCCCGCACCGTGCAGCGCCTGATCAACACTGGCGTGTCCAGCCGCCTGCGCCTGCCGATGTCGGACCTGTCGTACGAGGCCGAGCTGGCCACCGCGCAGCTGCGCAAGGCGCTGGACGCGTTCGCGCGGCTGGACGTGGACCGCGCGCTGGAGGTGCTCAAGGCCGACGACCAGATCGACAAGGAGTTCGACGGCCTGATGCGCAAGCTCATCACCTACATGATGGAAGACCCGCGCACCATCTCGTCGTCGATCGACCTGGTCTTCGTGGCCAAGGCGATCGAGCGCGTGGGCGACCATGCCAAGAACCTGGCCGAGGTCATCATCTACGTGGTCAAGGGCACCGACGTCCGCCACAACACGCCCGACGCCGTCGAGCACATGGTGCGCTGAGCACCGATCGCGATCCTCCCGTGCGGCCCGGCCCCGATCGGGGTGGCAGGACCGGCGGGACCGAATAAGAGGAGTTACCCCGCATGAGTCGCATCCTGGTCGTCGAGGACGAATCCGCCATCGCTGAACTGATCTCCATCAACCTGCGCCACGCCGGTTATGAGGTCACGCTGGCCGGCAATGCCGAGCAGGCGCAATTGGAAGTGGACCGCGTGCTGCCGGATCTGGTCGTGCTCGACTGGATGCTGCCGGGCCAGACCGGCCTGGCGCTGGCGCGCCAATGGCGTGGCGCGACCCGCACCCGCGAGCTGCCCATCATCCTGCTGACGGCGCGCGCGGAGGAGGTCGACAAGGTCTCCGGCCTGGATGCCGGTGCCGACGACTACCTGACCAAGCCGTTCTCCACCAACGAGCTGCTGGCCCGCATCCGCGCGGTGCTGCGCCGCAAGGCGCCCGAGGCACTGGACACGGCGGTCGAGGTCGGCGGCCTGGTGCTGGACCCGGGCACGCGCCGCGTCAGCCGCGAGGGCGTGGAGGTCAAGCTCGGCCCGACCGAGTTCCGCCTGCTGCACTTCTTCATGACGCACCCGGAGCGCGTGCATAGCCGCTCGCAGTTGCTGGACCGCGTCTGGGGCGACCACGTGTTCATCGAGGAACGCACCGTCGACGTCCACGTCAAGCGCCTGCGCGAGGCGCTGGAGAAGGTCAGCTGCGCCCGCATGATCGAAACGGTGCGCGGCGCCGGCTACCGACTGACCCAGCAAAGCAGCGCCCTGTCGGCCTGAGGACGCGTCCATGGCATGGATGTTGTCGCGGGTGCTGATGCTGGTGCTGGGCACCGGCGTGGCGGGGGGATTGGGCTACTGGTTGGGGGAATGGATGCGGATGCCGCAGCTGGCGGCGGCGCTGGCCGCGGCGGCGGCCGTCATCCTGATGGCCGTCTGGGACGCGGCGCGGGCGCATCGGCTGGTGGCCTGGCTGCGCGGCGACCAGAACGACGACGCGCCCCGGCTTGGCGGCCTGTGGGGCGAGATGGCCTACCGCGTCGAACGCGGCCTGCGCGACCGGGAGCGCCGCTACGACCGCGAGCGCCAGCAGCTCGAGCAGTTCCTGCTGGCGATCGAGGCCTCCCCCAATGGCGTGATCCTGCTCGACGGCCAGGACCACATCCAATGGTGCAACGTCGTCGCCGGCGACCATTTCTCGCTGGACCCGCAGCGCGACAAGCTGCAGCGGATCACCAACCTGGTCCGGTATCCGGCCTTCGTCTCCTACCTGCAGAACGGCAACTTCCAGCAGCCGCTGACACTGACCAACACCCGCGCGAAATCCACGCTGCAGGTGCTGGTGCGCGATTACGGCGTCGGCGGGGAGTCTCGCAAGCTGGTGCTGTCGCTGGATGTGACGGACCGCGAGCGCAACGAGGCGATGCGGCGTGATTTCGTGGCCAACGTGTCGCACGAGATCCGCACGCCGCTGACGGTGCTGGCCGGCTTCATCGAGACCATGGCCAGCCTGCAGTTGACCGAAGCCGAGCGCAAGCGCGTGCTGCACCTGATGCAGCAGCAGACGACGCGGATGCAGACCCTGGTCGGTGACCTGCTGACGCTGGCGCAGCTCGAGGGCAGCCCGCGGCCGGCCGCCGATCACTGGATCGCGCTGGATCCGCTGCTGGCGCGCGTCGGCGCGACGCGCAGGCGCTGTCCAACGGGCGGCATGAACTGGTCTGCGAGCGCCAGACTGGCGTCGAGCTGGCGGGCGTCGAGACCGAAATCCTCAGCGCGATCGCCAACCTGGTCAGCAACGCGGTGCGCTACACGCCGGAAGGCGGGCGCATCGAGCTGCAATGGCGCTGGACGCCGGACCATGGCGGCGAGATCTCGGTGATCGACAACGGCCCCGGCATCGCGCGCGAGCACCTGCCGCGGCTCACGGAGCGCTTCTATCGCGTCGACGGCAGCCGCTCGCGCGATACCGGTGGCACCGGGCTGGGACTGTCCATCGTCAAGCACGTGGTCCAGCGCCATGGCGGGGAACTGCGCATCGACAGCGAGCCGGGCAAGGGCTCCAGCTTCCGGCTCAAGTTCCCGGCCACGCGCGTCCGGTTGGCGGATTCGCCGGCGATGGGGGATGAGGCCGCCCCGGCGGCGCTGGCGGGCGGCGAAGGGCTCTGAGGCGCGGCGGCGTCGGGAAGGCTCAGCGGTCCTTCTGCATGACCAGGTAGGTGGCGAAGCGGTCCGTCGGGCGGCGGACGACGCCCAGGACCTTCCAGCCGCTCGGCGGCGTCGGCGTGCCTTCGGCCTGCACCGAGATCGCGATCGAGCAGGCGGTGGCGGCCAGGTTCTGGGTGGCATCGACGCGCCAGTGGCCCTGGAACTCCAGCGCGGCCAGCGCATGCGTCGGCAGGCTCGGCGCGGCGATGCAGTCGACATCTCTCGGCACGTGCGCCGCGATGCGGTCGACCAGCGGCTTGTTGCTGCGCGCGTAGTTCAGCGGATGCAGGCCCAGGGTCATCGCCAGCAACCAGGCCAGCGCCACGCCGCCGGCCGGCAGCGCCAGGCTCTTCCAGATCGCGTGGCGGTGGCGGGCGGTGCGCCAGCGCACCAGCCACAACCAGGCCAGGGTGCCCAGCAGGGCCAGCACGAAGGTGAGCAGGCTGAATTCCGGCTCATAGCCCTGGGCCAGCTTGCGGACGTTGGCCAGGAACTTGGCCGGCCAGCCAACCTGCAGCGCGGTGTAGTACAGCCACAGGAAGATCGCGCCGGCGGTGAAGAAGAACACCGAGAACCAGTCGAGCAGCGCGCTCGCGCTGCGCTGGAAGGTCGGCAGCGCGAAGCTCGCCAGCACCGCCAGCGGCGGCAGCGCGAGCAGCATGGCGCGGTCGTCGGCGCCCATCAGCAGGCTGGTCAGCAGCGGTACCAGCGAGGCCAACAGCGGCACGGACAGGTGGCGCCGCATCAGGTGCGAGCGCCAGCGCCACAGCGACCAGGCCGCCAGCGGCCAGGCCGGCCAGCAGAACCAGCCCAGCAGGCGCAGCCAGTCCAGCACGCTGCGTTCGCTGGCCTTGACGCGCCAGGCCCAGCCGTGCATCGGCCAGGCCACGAGTGCCGCCAGCGCCATCGCGCCGAGGATCCAGGGCAGGAACTTGCGGGCGTCCTCGTAGGTCGAGCGGTAACACAGCCACAGCGCGCCGATGGACAGCGCCAGCGCGACGGCCGGCGCGCCGCTGGTCGCGAGCACCGGCAGCGCGGTGAACATCGCGGCGCGCGCCTTCCCTCTGCGGAAGGGGAGCGCCGCGAGGCTGTAGACGAAGAGGGTGATGCCCAGCAGTTGGAGGATCTCGGGCGTGATCTCGTGGCCAAGGCGCAGCAGGCCGACGCTGGCGATCAGCGCCAGCAGGCAGCCGTCGGCCATGGCGCGGGCGTAGTCAACCGCATGGGCCTCGCCGCCGAAGGCGAAGGCGACCGGCTGGGCGGCCTCGGTGCGGGCCAGGTGCAGGCAGCTGTACCAGGCCAGCGCCAGCACCGCCGCCAGCATCAGACCGAAGGGGATGCGTGCCGCCACCGAGGGTTCCAGGAAGGGCAGCAGCTTGATGCCCAGCGCGCCGACCCAGTAGGGCAGCAGGCCGCCATCCGCGGGCAGGCCGGCGATCGCCGGCTGCAGCCACGGCGCGTGGCCCTGCGCGATGCTGGCGATGAAGCCGTAGGCGGTGAGATCGGCGTTGCGCCACGGGTCACGGCCGAACAGGCCGGGCAGCACGTAGGCCGCGCACAGCAGCAGCAGGGCCCAGCGAGGGATCGGGTGCGTGCTGCGCTCGGCCACGACGGCCGGGGTGGGCAGATTCATGCGCGTCTGTCTCGTTGTCGTTGTGAATGCCGGTGCGCATCATGCCGCAGCTTCGGTGCCCTCGGGACGACTCTGCTGACAGCGCACGGTAAAGGGCTCGAGGGCCGCGACGCGCTGTCCCGGGCGGGAGCGACGCGGCGCCGGCGGGCCGGAAGGCGTGACGCCGCGCGGCGCCATGAAAAAAGGCAGCCGGTGTGGCTGCCTTCTTCGCGGGGACCGGAGAGCATCCGGTCGGGGAGGGCGCTCAGGCCTTCTTGCGCAGGTTCGCAAACTTGTTGCGGAACTTCTCGACGCGGCCACCCAGGCTGTCGACGCTCTTCTGCGTGCCGGTGTAGAACGGGTGCGATTCGCTGGAGGTTTCCAGCTTGACCAGCGGCAGTTCGCGGCCGTCGTCCAGCTTGATCGATTCCTTGGTCACCACCGTCGAGCGGATGATGAACTGGGCGCCGTTGGACTGGTCCACGAAGACCACGTCACGGTAGTTGGGGTGAATGCCTTCTTTGGCCATCTCGCTTACCTCGCTGCAGTGCCGCCAGCCACACCGCCCCTTGCAGTGCACTTGTCGACAGCGGAAAAACGCGGAGTATAGCTGAAATGAAGGAAGCCGCCCAGAGGGCGGCTTCCGCGAAGTCCTTTGGCAGGGCCGGTATCAGCCGCCTCTGCGCATCATGTCGAAGAAGTCGTGGTTGTTCTTCGAGGACTTCATCTTGTCGAGGATGAACTCCATCGCCTCGATCTCGTCCATCGGGTAGAGCAGCTTGCGCAGGATCCAGGCCTTCTGGAGGATCTCGGGCTTGAGCAGCAGTTCCTCGCGGCGCGTGCCCGACTTGTTCAGCAGGATCGACGGGTAGACCCGCTTCTCGGCCATGCGGCGATCCAGGTGGATCTCGCAGTTGCCGGTGCCCTTGAACTCTTCGTAGATCACCTCGTCCATCTTGGAACCGGTGTCCACCAGCGCGGTGCCGATGATGGTCAGCGAGCCGCCTTCCTCGATGTTGCGCGCCGCGCCGAAGAAGCGCTTGGGGCGCTGCAGCGCGTTGGCGTCCACGCCGCCGGTCAGCACCTTGCCGGAGCTGGGCAGCACGTTGTTGTAGGCGCGGGCCAGGCGGGTGATCGAGTCCAGCAGGATGATCACGTCCTTTCTCAGCTCGACCAGGCGCTTGGCGCGCTCGATGACCATCTCGGCGACCTGCACGTGGCGGGCGGCCGGTTCGTCGAAGGTGGAGCTGATGACCTCGCCGCGCACGGTGCGCTGCATCTCGGTCACTTCCTCGGGGCGCTCGTCCACCAGCAGCACCATCAGGTGGGCGTCGGGATAGTTGGCCGCGATCGAGTGCGCCAGGTGCTGCATCATCATCGTCTTGCCGACTTGGGCGGCGCGACGAGCAGCGCGCGCTGGCCCTTACCGAGCGGGGCGATCAGATCGATGATGCGGCTGGTGATGTTGTCCTCGCCGCGGATGTCGCGCTCGAGCTTGAACTGCTCCTTCGGGAAGAGCGGCGTCAAGTTCTCGAACATGATCTTGTGCTTGGACTCCTCCGGCGTCAGGCCGTTGACGCGGTCCACCTTCACCAGCGCGAAGTAGCGTTCGCCGTCCTTGGGGACGCGGACCTCGCCTTCGATCATGTCGCCGGTGTGCAGGTTGAAGCGGCGGATCTGGCTCGGCGACAGGTAGATGTCGTCGGTGGACGCCATGTAGCTGGTCTCGGGCGAGCGCAGGAAGCCGAAGCCGTCCGGCAGCACTTCCAGCACGCCGTCGCCGAAGACCTGTTCGCCGGCCTTGGCGCGCTTTTTCATGATCGCGAACATCAGCTCCTGCTTGCGCATGCGAGCGACGTTGTCGATCTCCAGCTCTTCGCCCATTTTGATCAGGGCGGAGACGTGAAGCGCCTTCAGTTCAGAAAGATGCATGGGGGGGTTGACCCGGTCTGTCGTCCAGGGCCTGCCAAGGCCAGGGACACAAACAACGGCGAGCCCAAGGGACGCGCTGCCGCGTTGCTGCGGACGGAGAGGATGCGTGGAGACTTGGGCGCCGAGTCCACGCGCTCACCCGGAACGTCGACGGCGTCCGAGGACGCCGCGCTGCCCGGGAGGGCGTGTTGGCAAGTTGTCCACCGGAGCCGCATGGGCCCCGGCGGATCGGATGATTATAGGTGGGCGTCCAGGAACGACGTCAACTGGGCCTTGGACAGGGCGCCGACCTTGGTGGCGGCGAGCTGTCCGCCCTTGAACAGCATCAGCGTCGGGATGCCGCGGATGCCGAACTTGGCGGGCACCTCGCGGTTGTCGTCGACGTTGAGCTTGGCGATCTGCAGCCGGTCGCCGTAGTCCTTGGCCACTTCGTCCAGGATGGGGGCGATCATCTTGCAGGGGCCGCACCACTCGGCCCAGTAGTCCACCAGCACGGGCTTGTCGGACTGGATGACGTCGCTGTCGAACGAGGCGTCGGAGATGTGTTTGATCTGTTCGCTGCTCATGGAGATGGTCCTTGCGTGATGTCCCTGTCGGGCGGATGCCTCGGGATGGGCGGCCGGCCGGGCGACAATATGTGCCGCCTCGGGAGCCCCAGGGTTGCAGGGCGAGCGACGATTCTCACACAAGCCCGGAAACCTCGGCCCGAGTAGGCGCTCCAGCCACATGACGGTGCGCAGGGCGGATCTCAAGGCGCGGGGGCCGAGGATTTCGCTATCGTCGCGATTCGCGGAATGCCGCCGTCCCACCCCTCAAGCCCTCCTTCGCCAGAGTCCGCCACCGCCTTGACGCCTCAGTCGACCCCGCCGATGCCCCCGCCGATGCCCCGGACGACGTCCGCTCCGGACCTGCCGCCGTCGCTCCCGCGCGCGACGGCGACCGTCGACTTCCCGTTGCTGCCCGCCCACACCAGTGCCGCGATCTGGGACGGCGTCGCG
>NZ_VOSR01001139.1:0-672 GCF_007997345.1 Mitsuaria sp. TWR114 | reverse complement strand
TCGACCATGCGCTCGCGGTGCTCGTCGTCGAGGAACTTCAGGTCCTCGGTCAGCACGCGGTGCTCGTTCTGCGCCTCGCCGTAGGCCTGCACGAAGCGATGGATCAGGCCGCGCAGGTGATCCTGTGGCGGCAGGCCCTGCGCGCTCACCTCGTCGACCAGGTCGACCAGATGCTGCAGGTGGTTCTGGCAGATCTGCGCGAGCAGCTCATGCTTGTCGCGGACATAGTGGTACAGCGTGGGCTTGCTGACCTCGCAGGCCTCGGCGACCTGGTTCATCGAGGTGGCCGGGTAGCCCTGGTTGGCGAAAAGTCGGGCGGCCTGCGCGAGGATCTCCTCGCGGGTGGCATCGAATCCGGGGGCGCGACCTCGGGCCATGGGTGTTGTTTTCCTTGTGAATCAGCGTTCGTCGAACGAGATCACGACGCGCGGCGTCAGGGCGTGGGCCTGACAGCTGAGGATGAATCCAGCCGCCACCTCGTGCTTCTCGAGGGCGAAATTCTTATCCATCCGGACCTCGCCCTCGATGAGCTTGCAGCGGCAGGTCGAGCACACGCCCGATTTGCAGGAGAACGGCACGTCCATCCCGGCCCGCGCCGCGGCGTCGAGCAGGCTGGGATCGCTCTTGCGGAACTCGATCTCGCGCGAGACGCCCGTCGCGGATCACGAGCAC
>NZ_VOSR01001138.1:0-713 GCF_007997345.1 Mitsuaria sp. TWR114 | reverse complement strand
CCCCCCGTGTCCAAAGGAAACCCTGGTTTAGGGTGCCAAGTCGATCACGGTCATCGAAGAAACCCGCTCGTTGCCTCGCGCGGGCCGGCGTAGTCTCCGGCGCTGATTCCGTCCGGTTTCAGCACCATCACAACAAGGAGACCCCCGATGTCCACGACCCGCCTGCCGGCTGATTCCCTCGCGTTGCAACGCCTGTACGCCTGGGAGCTCGACACGCCGAACCGGGTCACGCTGCGCCAGCCGATGGGCGGCGGCGTGGTGAAGGACTTCACCTGGAAGGAAGTCGCGGACCAGGCCCGCCGCATGGCCGCCCACCTGAAGACGCTGGGCCTGGAGCAGGGCTGGGAGCCGGGCGCGCGCGTCGCCATCCTGTCCAAGAACTGCGCCTGGTGGCTGATGAGCGACCTGGCCATCTGGATGGCCGGTTACGTCAGCGTGCCGCTGTATCCGACGCTGGCCGCGGACACCATCCACCAGATCCTCAGCCACAGCGAGTCCAAGCTGCTCTTCGTCGGCAAGCTCGACGGCTGGGAAGGCATGCGGCCCGGCGTGCCGCTGGGGCTGCCGTGCATCTCCTATCCGGTCTCGCCGGAGGACGCGCAGGACGCCTACGACCACTGGGACGCGATCTGCGCCGAGACGCCGCCGCTCAAGGGCAAGCCGACCCGCGGCGCCGATGAGCTGGCCACCATCATCTACACCTCCGGCACGAC
>NZ_VOSR01001137.1:0-944 GCF_007997345.1 Mitsuaria sp. TWR114 | reverse complement strand
CCTGGCGCTCGGCATCGCGGCCGTCCTGGCGACACATCGGGACGCGCTGGCGGGCGCGCCCAACCGCCTGACCATGGTGGCGGCAGGCGCACCGATCATCACCACTGCGGTCCTCACCATGCTGGTCTGGGGCAAGTGGGCCGAGATCGATGACGAGCTTCTGCTGATGCTGCTGATCCTGCCATACCTGCTGACGGCGATCGCCAGTCGCCGCAGGGCGCCGGAGCACCGCCGGCCGGCGTCGAGGGCGAACGTCTGCACGCGTGGACGCTGATCGTGTCGCAACTGCTGCCGACGGCGTCGTCGTTCGTGATGCTGACTCTGGTGTCGTACGAGAAGGACGCGACGGCCGTCGCCAACTTCGTGATGATGGAGCGGGCCATCGCCATTGGCGGAAGCCTGATCTACTTCTATGCGCGGGTGAAAGGCACGGTCCGACCCATGGCGGGCGCGATGGGGGCCGGTTTCCTGATCATTCTGACGGCCATCTTCGCAACAGCGATGCGCGACGTCACAGGGCCATTGGTCGCCGTGGCCTATCTCGCCTCTGGCTGCCTGCTGTCCTACGGGACGATCTCACTGGGGGCCCTATACGCCAGGGGCATCCTCGCGATCAACGGCACCGCCCTGTTCGGTGTAGTGATCGCCTCGTCCCGCGCCCCCCACCTGCACCCCGTCGAGGTTCTGGCCGTCTACATCTGCCCGCAGTTGCTGCTGATGGCCGGGCTCGTCGTCTTCGCCTCCCGCAACAATGCTCAACCTGCTTAAGAACCTCTACATCGCCGCGGACTACAAGCGGAGCGCGGCTAGCCTGAATCACACGCTGCGCGTCGGCGGCTCGGCGACCGCAGGCACGATGGTCGTGCTGGTCTATCGACTGGAGCCGCGTTCCGGCGGGCTCCGCAATGTCGCGCGCATCGTGAACGCGCTGGCGACCCACCTCG
>NZ_VOSR01001136.1:0-622 GCF_007997345.1 Mitsuaria sp. TWR114 | reverse complement strand
GTCGCGGCCGCTGGCCAGGTCGAGCACGCGCACGCGGCCCTGCTCGGCGTCGCTCCAGCCGAGGTAGACCAGCTGGCGGCCATCGCGCGAGAAGGCCGGGAAGTATTCGAAGCGCTCGGTCTGCGAGGTCAGGCGCCTGGCTTCGCCGACCGGCTGGCCGTCCGCAGCTCGCTCGTGTAGAGGTAGCCCGCGGACGAGAACACCACCCGCCTGCCGTCGGGCGAGACCTTCACCCAGCGCAGCATCTTCGATTCGAAGCTGGCCGGCGCGACCTCATGCGAGAAGCGCACCGCGGGCGTGAACTGGCGTTCGTCCTTCACGTGGAAGGGGATCTCGGCGGCCGAGCCCTTGAACGGATCGATGCGCCAGAGCTTGCCCTGCGCCCAGGCGACGAGCTGGCGGGCATTGGGTGTCCAGGCGATGCCGGGGTAGACGCCGTGCACGGACCAGGACTCCTGCAGGTCGCGCTCCATGCCGGTCCAGGCGGGGAACTCGCGGCCGGTCTTCAGGTCCTTGAGGAACAGCGTGGTGCGGCTGCCCGAGGCGTCGCGCAGGCGGCGGATGAAGGCGAGGTACTTGCCGTCGGGAGAGGGCGTGGGGCGGATCGCGCCGCCGGGGCCGG
>NZ_VOSR01001135.1:0-978 GCF_007997345.1 Mitsuaria sp. TWR114 | reverse complement strand
TTTTTCTTGCCCGGTGGCCCCGATAATGCCCGGTCACTACGACATGGAACTCCGCTCGGAGCCGCCGTGGCCTGGATGGTGAAATCGGTAGACACAGCGGACTTAAAATCCGCCGCCCTCAACCGGCGTACGGGTTCGAGTCCCGTTCCAGGCACCACGCGCATGGCAACCGGCGGTCGCATCGCATGGGCATGTTTGCGCAGGAACTGTTGAACCCGGGCGTCCGCAAACGCGAGGTCCTTGGCTGGTCGATGTACGACTTCGCCAACTCGGGCTACACGACCGTTGTCCTGACCGCCGTCTACAACGCCTATTTCGTCGGCGTGATCGCCCGGGGCCAGCCGTCGGCGACGCTGCTCTGGACCGTGCTGATCGCGATTTCCAGCTTCCTGGTGATGGTGACGATGCCCGGGCTGGGCGCCTGGGCCGACGCGCACGGCGCGAAGAAGAAGCTGCTTGGCTTCTGCACCGGCGCTTGCGTGCTCTCGACAGCGGCGCTCGCGGTGTTCGGGCCCGATCAACTGTGGTGGGCGGCGGTCGCCGTCGTGGTCTCCAATGTCTTCTTTTCCTATGGCGAATCGCTGATCGCGGCGTTCCTGCCCGAGCTCGCGAGACGCGACGCGCTGGGCCGGCGTGTCCGGCTGGGGCTGGGCCTTCGGTTATCTGGGCGGCATGCTCGCGCTGGGGCTGTGCCTGGGTTATGTGCTGAGCGCTCAAGCGCGCGGCGACACCGCCAGTCACTTCGTGCCGGTCACGATGCTCATCACTGCGGGCCTCTATCTGCTGGCCGCGCTGCCCACCTTCCTGCTGCTGCGCGAGCGCGCCGATCCGTGCGCGACACGCCGGGCCGCGCGCATGGGTTCCGGCCTCTCGCAGCTGTGGGCGTCGTGGCAGCGCGCCCGTGCCTATCCGGACTTCCTGCGCCTGCTGGCCTGCGGCACCAGCTACCAGGCCGGCATCGCCGTCGTCATCGCGCTG
>NZ_VOSR01001134.1:0-636 GCF_007997345.1 Mitsuaria sp. TWR114 | reverse complement strand
GTCGCGCAGCAGCGTGGTCAGGAAGCGGACATAGGCCTGCGTGGTCGAGATCTCGCGACCCTCGGCGGTCGGGTCCAGCACGGCCTGGAAGGTGGCCAGGTCGGGCACCTTCAGCGCTTCATCGGCCTGCGGGCGGCGCTTGGGCAGGTAGCCGCCCAGCGACTTGCGGCGCTCGTGCAGGTACTGCATCTCGGGCGTGTCGTCGGCCGGCTTGTAGAACGGGATCTTGGCCAGCTCGCTGTCCGGGATGGGGATGTTGAAGCGGTCGCGGAAGGCCTTGATGTCCTCGTCCTGCAGCTTCTTGGTCTGGTGCGCGGTGTTCTTGCCCTCGCCGATCTTGCCCATGCCGTAGCCCTTGACGGTCTTGATCAGCATGACGGTGGGCTGGCCGACGGTGTTGACCGCCTTGTGGTAGGCCGCGTAGACCTTCTGCGGGTCGTGGCCGCCGCGGTTCAGGCGCCAGATGTCCTCGTCGGACATGTTCTCGACCATCTTCAGCAGCTCCGGATGCTTGCCGAAGAAATGCTTGCGCACGAACGCGCCGTCATTGGCCTTGTAGGCCTGGTAGTCGCCGTCCAGCGTCTCCAGCATGACCTTGCGCAGCAGCTCCTGCTTGTCGCGCGCCAGCAGCGGATC
>NZ_VOSR01001133.1:0-559 GCF_007997345.1 Mitsuaria sp. TWR114 | reverse complement strand
CCGCCGCCATTCCTTCGAGTTCCTCCGAGTTCCTCCAACCGGTCCGGGTCCTCGCCCGGTTCCTTTCCATCCCAACTGTTCGACAGGACCCCACGATGATGAAGAAAGCCCTGCTGCTCGCCTCCCTGATCGCCGCCGCCGGCTGGCGCAAGCCCAGAGCGCGACCTACGCGATCGACCCGACGCACACCTACGCCACCTTCGAGATCAAGCACTTCGGCACCTCGACCAACCGCGGCCGCTTCGACAAGAAGGAAGGCACCGTGCAGTTCGACAAGGCCGGCAAGTCGGGCAAGGTCGAGATCACCTTCGACATGAACGGCATCAGCACCGGCTCGACGCAGTTCGACAACCACCTGAAGAGCAAGGACTTCTTCGACGTGGCCAACAACCCGACGGCCAAGTTCGTCGGCGACAAGTTCACCTTCTCGGGCGACAAGGTGGCCTCGGTGTCCGGCCAGCTGACGCTCAAGGGCAAGACCGCCCCGGTGACGCTGACCGCGACCAACTTCAACTGCTACGACAACCCGATGCTCAAGCGCGAGGTCTGCGGCGGCGAC
>NZ_VOSR01001132.1:0-597 GCF_007997345.1 Mitsuaria sp. TWR114 | reverse complement strand
GGCGGCGCCAAGCCGCTGACGCAGGAGGAACTGCTGGCCTGCGCCGACCTGCTGCATGACCGCATGACCGAAAGCGTGCTGCTGTCGCGCGAGGATGCCGCCCACCTCTTCGACGACAAGCAGGCCCAGCCGCTCGCGCACGTGCCGGTGCAGGCCGCGGCCGCGCGGCGCTCGAGGAAGCCAACGGCGCCTGGGGCCTGGCGCTCTCCGACGACGAGATCGACTACCTCGTCGCCGCCTTCCAGAAGCTGGGCCGCGACCCCAGCGACGTCGAGCTGATGATGTTCGCGCAGGCCAACAGCGAGCACTGCCGCCACAAGATCTTCAACGCCCAGTTCACCATCGACGGTGAAGCGCAGCCGCTGTCGCTCTTCGGCATGATCCGCAACACCGAGAAGGTGTCGCCGCAGCACACCGTCATCGCCTACGCCGACAACGCCGCGGTGATGGAGGGCCACGCCATCGAGCGCTGGATGGCGGCCGGCGATCGCCGCGCGCCGAAGTACGAGGCCCGTGCCGAGACCGCGCACGTGCTGATGAAGGTCGAGACCCACAACCACCCGACGGCCATCTCCCCGCATCCGGGCGCGTCCACCG
>NZ_VOSR01001131.1:0-526 GCF_007997345.1 Mitsuaria sp. TWR114 | reverse complement strand
CGGCTCCAACATCGAGGTGGTCGAGTACCGCGAGGGCGGCGAGGTCGCCACCGTGCGCAAGCTGCCCGGCAAGGTGTCCTATCCCGACATCACGCTCAAGTGGGGCGTGACCGACTCGCGCGAGCTCTACGACTGGCACCTGGCCGCGGTCAACGGGACCATCGACCGGCGCAACGGCTCGATCATCCTGCAGGACGACGCGGGGCAGGAGAAGGTGCGCTGGAACTTCTTCAGCGCCTGGCCCAGCAAGTACGACGGGCCGGACTTCAACGCCAAGGGCAACGACGTGTCGCTGGACGCGCTGACGGTGAGCTGCGAACGCGTCGAGCGCGCCTGAACCGGGGAGCACCATGTTCCAGACCGAGTTCGAGTTCACGCTGCCGCTGGGGTATGTCGACGCCGACGGCGACCTGCATCGCGAGGGCGTGATGCGCCTGGCCACCGCGGCGACGAGATCCTGCCGCTGCGCGACCCGCGGGTGCAGGGCAACGAGGCCTACCTGACCATCATCCTGCTGTCGCGCGTG
>NZ_VOSR01001130.1:0-503 GCF_007997345.1 Mitsuaria sp. TWR114 | reverse complement strand
CAGGCCCAGCGCCGCAGGCGGCCAGCACCAGCGCCACGAACACCAGCGACCAGACCGTCCGATGCGCGATGACCTCGAGCGCGTTCACCTCGCTCAGGCGCTTGAAGTACAGCGGGAACAGGCCCCAGGCGATGTAGGCGAGCGCGGCGTAGAGCATGCCGGTGCGGGCATGGGCGCGGTCGGTGGCGGTCGAGATGTCGTTGGGCATGGCAGGCTGGCCGGGAGGGCCCGCGATTCTGCCCAAGCCGACCGGCCCGCGTTGTCGAAGGGACGAGCGCCCGTTCGTCGTCCCTGGTCGCCCCTCTTTTCTTGCGGCCCGCTTCGTCGCAGGATCGCCGACCATGGCCCACGTCGAATTCACCGCCCAACTGCACCGCTACGTCGATACGCCGAAGCTGGACTGCGACGCCCGCACCCTGGGCGAGGCACTCGCCCGGGCCTTCGACCGGAATCCCCGCCTGCGCGGCTACATCCTGGACGACCAGGGCCATCTGCGCACCCAC
>NZ_VOSR01000113.1:0-1975 GCF_007997345.1 Mitsuaria sp. TWR114 | reverse complement strand
GCAGGCGCAGCGCGGCGGCGGCCATTCCTTCTTCCGCCGCTTCGACGACGCCGGCGTCACCGGCTACGGCTGGATGTCGCCGGGCCGGCTGCTGGACAACACCACCTACACCGACGGCTTCAAGGACCTGACCTCCTGCCCGGTGGTGCCCAAGCCGCCCGAGGGCGCGCTGCTCAAGCCGACCTCCGGCTTCGCCGGCGTCATCGGCGCGAATGACGGCTGCTCGGTGGTGCTGGACAACGTGCCGGGCCACCAGGACGTGGCCGCCAACGCCAACGGCGTGCTGGTGCCCAACGGCGTCAACGTGCCCGCGCGCGACCTGAAGATCGGCGACGCGATCGAGTTCACCGGCTCCTTCTTCGCGAGCCGCGCGTCGATGGACGCGATCGGGGACAACGGCAACTTCCGCTACTACACCAACGAGGTGACCTATGTCGTGGGCACCGGCCTGCGCCCCTGGTACGGCGTGCAGCCGCGGCTGCTGAACGCGCCGCTCCCGGCCGAGACGCTGCTCGGCGGCACCGGCTCGATCTCCTACGACTACGCCGACAACGCGACCTTCATGTTCCAGCAGCCCAACACGCAGATCGGGATGCAGAACATGCAGCGCTTCGTCGAGGGCCGGCGCTGGTTCCACACCAACATGTGGACCGGCGACCACAACGAGGCGGGCAACGACCGCAACACCGCCGCGGTGAAGCTGCAGGGGCCGCGCTTCAACCAGACCAACTGCTTCGGCTGCCACATCAACAACGGCCGCAGCCTGGCGCCGCAGGTGATCAACCAGCGCCTGGACACGATGGCGGTGCGCACCGCCGCGATCGGCGCGGACGGCAGGCAGCAGGCGCATCCGGTCTACGGGCTGGCGGTCCAGATGAATGCGCGCTCCCTCACCACGGGCGCGGCGCAGGACTGGGGCAACGCGGTGCGCGTGGCCGGCTTCGACACCCGGACCGTCACGCTGGCCGACGGCACGGTGGTGACGCTGAGCAAGCCGCGGATCCGCTTCGATGGCCCGACGCCGGCGGCCTATTCGCTGCGCAGCGCGCAGCCCGTGATCGGCCTGGGCTTGCTGGAGGCGGTCCCCGACGCGGACATCCTGGCGCGCGTGCGCAGCACGCCGGACGAGGACGGCGTGAAGGGCCAGGCCAACCTGGTCTACGACCCGGAGACCGGCCAGGTGCGGGTGGGCCGCTACGGCTGGAAGGCGACCAAGGTCAGCCTGCGCCACCAGACGGCCAATGCGGCGCTGCTGGACATGTCGGTGACCTCGCCGATCTATCCGAACCGCGACTGCCTGGCCGGCCCGGCGCAGTGCGACAAGAAGAAGGTGGAGAAGGGCCTGAGCGAGGATGAGCTGCAGCTGATCTCGCGCTACGTCGCCCAGCTCGGCGTGCCGGCGCAGCGCAGCCTGGTCAGCGGCTTCCCGAAGGGCGTGACGCCGCTGTCCTACCTGGCGGTGGATCCGGTCAAGGTCGCGGCGGGCGCGCAGGTGTTCGCGAGCATCCGCTGCACCGCCTGCCACGTCGCCGAGATGAAGACCGGCCTGGCCAGCGAGCTGGCGGAGATGCGCAACCAGACGATCAAGCCCTACACCGACCTGCTGCTGCACGACATGGGCAGCGATCTGGCCGACAACCTGTCGGAAGACCAGGCCAGCGGCAGCCAGTGGCGCACCTCGCCGCTGTGGGGCATCGGCTATACCGAGGCGGTGGCCGGTCCCGCCGTGAAGGTGGGCTACCTGCACGACGGCCGCGCCCGCACGCTCACCGAGGCCATCGTCTGGCACGGCGGCGAGGCCGCGGCCAGCCGCCAGCGTTTCGTCAAGCTCAGCACCGCGGACCGGGAAGCCCTGCTGGCCTTCCTCAATTCGCTCTGAGGCGGGGCGGAGAATGGGCTTCCGGATCAAGTTCCGTGGAACAGGAGACCCTGATGACGCCTTTCCGATTGACGCTGATGGCGCTGGCGCTGGCCG
>NZ_VOSR01001129.1:0-2401 GCF_007997345.1 Mitsuaria sp. TWR114 | reverse complement strand
TCGATACCCCATGTCCGCTAGTCCCGAGACCTTCGCCACGGCGACTCGTACAGATGCTGCTTCTTCCGTTTCAGCGGGCATCGGCGCGTGCCAGAACGACTTGGCGCCGTAGCCGCCGCTGCCATTCAGCAGCGCCAGCGATCGCAATCCGGGCGTGACCAGGGACACCCGGCACACCAGCGAGCGACCGACCGCAACCGAATGCGACTCGACGGCAGCGAAGTCGGACAGCACAAATTTCTGCTGCTTCGCCGAGAGACCGAATCGTGGCAGACGCTCGATCAATACGAGATTGCGAGCCCGATCGATGGTCGTGACGAATGCGCGCGCCTGGACGAAGTTCACAAGCACTGCGAACAACATCATCAAAGGAAACAACAGGAGCAAGAGCGCCTTCGGACTGGTGTCGTAGAACGTGAACTTCCAGAACATCCAGCTCAAGCCGGTCGCGAACACGAACAACCACAACCACATCGTCGTCGTCGCGGGGCGGATAACGACGGTGGTGTCGGTGACCTGTAGGGAACGAGGCATACAAAGGAGAAAAACGGTACGACGGATCGCAGCCGAAGCGATCGACCTCGACATTCTTGACTCTCAAGCGTCGGCTGGTTTGCATTTCAGCACGAGCTGCGCTTCAAGACATTTGGCACGTCCGCTCCCCAACCTTGAGCAGACTTCCCTCGTTGCCGTGACCGCAGCAAGTCGGTCGGAGCGCCCTTATATTCCCGCGCATGCACCAACTGCCCCACCTGCGGCCAGGGACGCTGGAAGACGCCACGACCATTGCAGCGCTGGCCATTCAGGTCTTTCTCGACACGTACGCGACGCAAGGCATTCGCCCCGATCTCGCCCGTGAGGTCTTCCGCGAATACTCGTCCGAAGCCTTTCAGGAGCGGATCAATCGCCCGGGCTGTCATTTCGTGCTTGCGGAGATCGATACGGCGCTCATCGGATTCGCGGAGGTCGATGCCTTCGCTACGCCATGCCCCGGCACCACGAGCGCGCGCCGAGCTGGTCCGTCTGTACGTGCAGCCGGCCTTCCAGCGTGTGAAGGTGGGACAGCGTCTGCTGGCCGCGGCGGAGGACGTCGCCAGGTCCACGGGTTTGCCCGCGCTGTGGTTGACAGCGTGGGACGGCAATCAACGCGCACGCGACTTCTACGCCGCGCGCGGCTACGCCGACATCGGCGAGACGGTCCACGTGATCGAAGGTCGGAGTTACGGCAACCGAGTGTTCCGCCGCGCGATCTGACGGCGGCGGCACGACGTAAGGTCGCCCGGCCGTCTGTTGGGCTGTGGAGAACTGCGGCTTCAGGCTGATCTGAGTCGTTCGTGGTCTAAGGCCTGAGGGGCAGCTGCTCCCCATAGCAGTCACAGGACTCCACTGTCCCGACGGGCGCCTTCATCCTCGGAACCGGCCGCTCGACTGTGGCGTCCGCCGCATGCCGACTTGAACGACCGCTTCTGTGCGACGCGACTGGCTCATGCCGACCCGATGCTGCCGCTCAGCTCGCGACCGTGAGCTACGGCAGAAGGCTGATGTCAGTCGGCCGTGCCCAACTCGTGGAACGTCGGCATCGGCCATCACCGGTCATTCGATGGCCTTCCCGGCACGTGGCCGGTTCACCGCTACTACCGGATACCGGACAGAGCTTCCGCCAGCCAGCATCTTTCATGCTCAGGCCTGAGCGACAAAGCCCTGAGTGGTGATCGCGTTGGCGTAGAAGGGCGCAATCTCGGAGAGGAACGCCGTCTGCTGCTCACGAGTAAATGCCGCCGACGCGTCGTAGATGACGTTGGTGTGGTAGCCCAGGTCATGCGCGTTTCGCATCGAAGATTCAACGCACTGCCTCAGCGCAAAGCCTGCGAGGTAGATGTCGAAGATGCGGTTGTTGCGAAGGTAGCTGTCCAGTGTGGTCGAAGCAAACACGCTGCTGCCGCCCGTTCGCTCGCGGATCACGTACTCGCCGTCCTGGGGCTCGAAGCCGGGAAAGAAGTCGGCCTGCGCACCGAGGAACGAGCCGTAGTCGCGCATCATCTTGCGCAGACCGTATTTCCCTTCGCCCAGCACCTTGAAGTGCGGCTCGAACTTGAGCGACGCATGAATGACCTCCATGCCTCTCTGGCGGGCCGCTGCGAGCGCGATCTTCGAGTTGGCGACGGCCTTGTCGAACTGCTCGCGGTCTTGGAACTGCCCGTTGATGCCGCCGGTCGGCGCCAACCAATCGTTGACGTACTCGATCAGGATCAGCGCGCTCTTGGACGATTGATTGCTCATGGTTTTGACTCCTTGGAGTGCGATTGGGTTGCATGAAATGGGGGTCAACCCGCCGCCAACAGGGCGCTTTGCTGGCGGAGATGCGCCAGGAAGCGGGAGGCGTAGTCCTCGGCAACGGCAT
>NZ_VOSR01001128.1:0-533 GCF_007997345.1 Mitsuaria sp. TWR114 | reverse complement strand
CGACCACGATCAAGCGGGCCTTGTTGTGGTGCTTGGCCTCGATCACCCACTTGAAACCGCAGGGGTGGGCCTCGGCGGCATTGCCGCCCATGATCAGGACGAGATCGGCGTTCTTGATGTCCACCCAATGGTTGGTCATCGCACCGCGGCCGAACGTCGGGGCCAGACTGGCCACCGTCGGTCCGTGTCAAACGCGGGCCTGGTTGTCGAACGCGAGCATCCCCGTCGAGCGCATCGCCTTGTGGGTGATGTAGCCCGACTCGTTCGAGGACGCGGAGGCGCAGATCATGCCGGTCGAGAGCCAGCGGTTCACCGTCCTGCCATCGGCATTCGCGGCGATGAAGTTGGCGTCGCGGTCCGCCTTGAGCAGCTTGACGAAGCGGTCCATCGCCTCGTCCCAGCTGACGCGCTTCCACTCCTTGGACCCGGCCTCGCGGATCTCCGGGTACTTCAGCCGGTTGGGGCTGTGCACGAAGTCCAGCAGGGCCCGCGCCCTTGGGGCACAGGGTGCCGCGATTGACGGGGTGGTCCGG
>NZ_VOSR01001127.1:0-623 GCF_007997345.1 Mitsuaria sp. TWR114 | reverse complement strand
CCTGGGCCTGTCCGGCGGCGTGGACTCGTCGGTGGCGGCGGCGCTGATCCACCGCGCGATCGGCGACCAACTGACGTTGATCTTCGGCGAGCCGATTCCCACCTCTGGCACGCCGCTGTACACCGATGTCCGTCTGTATGGTGAGCACGGCGTTCCTGCGGCGATCTATGGTGCGGGTCCGCGCACGGTGCTGGAGTCGCATGCCAAGCGTGCGGACGAGCGGGTCGAGCTGTCGGATCTTCGTCGTGCGACGAAGGTGGTTGCCCGCACCTTGCTGGACCTGCTCCAGAAGCGCTGACCGCCGCCTCCCGGCCCCCGCCATGCTCGCGCGCTCGGTCCTAGAATCCCCCGCGTCATGCGTCTCCGATTTCCCTCTGCTTCTGTCCGCTGGATGGCCGTCTTGGTCTTCTGGTTGGCGGCGGTATTGCCTGCAGGCTCGATGGCGGCGCAGGCGTTGAGCGGAGAGTTGGCGCCATGGACGCAGATTTGCCGATCCAGCGTGGTGGGTCCGCGGGCTGCCGAGTTGCGTGAGGGTTTGGCGGGCAGTGGTGTGGAAGATCAGGATCACGTGCTGTTCCAGCACTGTGCGTTCTGTCATTTGCATCAGGATGCGTTGCCGCTGC
>NZ_VOSR01001126.1:0-872 GCF_007997345.1 Mitsuaria sp. TWR114 | reverse complement strand
CGACGGCCACTGGCTGCTGAGCCTGCGCATGGAGAAGCGGGTGCTGCCCGGCTCGGTGGTGCGGGAGAAGGTCGAGGAGATGGTCGAGCGGATCGAGCTCGAGACCGGCCGCCGGCCCGGCAAGAAGCAGCAGCGCGACATGAAGGAGCAGGCCACGCTGGAGCTGCTGCGCGCGCGTTCACGCTGCAATCGCACCTGCGGGTGTGGATCTCGCCCAAGCAGGGCCTGCTGATGGTGGATGCGGGCTCGATCGGCAAGGCCGACGAGCTGATCACGCTGCTGGTGAAGGCCGATTCGTCGATCAACCTGCACCTGCTGCAGAGCGCCGAATCGCCGGCCGCCTGCATGGCGGCATGGCTGATGGACGGCGTGCCGCCCAAGGACTTCGTGATCGACCGCGATTGCGAGCTCAAGGCCGCCGACGAGATGAAGGCGGCGGTGCGCTACGCCCGCCACAACCTGGACACCGACGAGGTCAAGGCGCACCTGACCAGCGGCAAGATGCCCACGCGCCTGGCGATGACCTGGAAGGAGCGCGTGTCCTTCACCCTGACGGACACGATGCAGATCAAGGGCATCAAGTTCCTGGACGTGGTCTTCGACGGGCGGGACAAGCCGGCCAAGGACGAAGCCTTCGATGTGGACGCGGCGCTGGCGACCGGTGAGCTCGCGCAGCTGATCCCCGACATGATCGAGGGCCTGGGCGGCGAGCTGGACTTCATCGGCCAGTCGGCCAAGATCGCGGCCGAGCACACGCCGGGCGGCGCGAAGGCGCCCGCGCCTGCGGCGGCTTCGCCGGCCAAGGATGAGGACATGGCCACCGAAGCGGCGCCCTGGGATTGAGGCACCGCGCGCTGCGACGACCCTCACCC
>NZ_VOSR01001125.1:0-681 GCF_007997345.1 Mitsuaria sp. TWR114 | reverse complement strand
CCGTGGCGCGGCCGAGGCCGAGCGGCCGCGTGCCAGGCGCTCCTTCCATGCGAGAATCCGCCGCTTTCGCGCAGCCGCCCGCCCGGGCGCTGCGTGGGCTCTCCGTAGTTCAATGGATAGAACGGCCGCCTCCTAAGCGGCAGATACAGGTTCGATTCCTGTCGGAGGGACCAGCGCCCTCGCGCCGGTCTCGCGTCGCTCCCACGCCGCCGGCGCTTCAGCGGCTCCAGCGCTTCCGCACCATTCAGCGCTTCAGCACGATCGTCACCAGCGCCGACGCGTCCACGACGCCGGTCACGCCGTGCACCACCCCGCCCTCCAGATAGCAGAGCTGCCCCGCGCGCAGCGCTGGCGCTGCTCGACGCCGTCGCGCAGCACGCTCAGTTCGAGCTCGCCTTCCAGGCAATGGAGCGTGATTTCCCCGTCCACCTTGTGCGGCGGCAGCGACTTGCCTTGCGGCAGCACCACCCGCATCACCTCCAGGCCCTCCGACTTGAACAGCGCGGAGGACGGTGTCCCGGACAAGGCGGCGCCAAGCGGCGCGACATCGATCGGCTGGGCGGGGGCGGCATGCGGCAAGGCCATGGCTCTGCTCCTGAAGGGCTGACGACGGCGGCGCGGGTCCGCGCCGCAGCTGGCGATCGGGCCATCATGGCACCGACCGGCGCGACGCGCACCCCC
>NZ_VOSR01001124.1:0-5853 GCF_007997345.1 Mitsuaria sp. TWR114 | reverse complement strand
GGTGCTCATGGGCGTCTCCTGGCGCGGCCCTCGCGGGCGTCCGCGGGTGAGGGGCTCACCGTACGGCGCTCAGCCGAGCGCCGCCTTCAGCGCATTCAACATCCCTTCCGGCGCCTCGGTCATCAGTGAATGCCCGGCCGGCAGCGTCTGCACCCGCGCGCCCAGCAACTCGGCCAGCTGCTTCGCCGCCTTGGGCGGCGTCATCACGTCCTTCGCGCCAAGGATGAGCTCGGTCCGCACGCCGGCGGCCGTCAGCTTCGCGGCGGCCTGCGGCGCACCCTGGTAGCGATCGCAGACCAGGAAGTCGTGCTCGAACAGGTTGCCCCGTTCGCCGTAGCCATCCTGCATGCGCTCCATCAGCGCGAGATTGCCGCCGTGCAGCCAGGCGCCCGGCGCCGGGTAGGACGGCTTGCCGGCGGTCGTCGCATGCGAGAACGCGTTGACCATGGCCATCGCCGCGCGCGGCCGCTCGCGCGAGGTGGCCAGCAGCGCGTCCGAGACCTTCATCGGCCAGGCCGTGCCGACCATCGCCAGCCTGGCGATGCGCGCCGGGCGCCGTGCCGCGGCCTCGAGCGCGATCAGCGATCCCATCGAGTGCCCGACCAGCGAGACCGCGCGGTCGGCCGTCACGCCGGCGGTGTCCAGCAGCGCGTTGATCCAGTCGCCGAGCGCCTCGACGTCATCCAGCGCCGGCCCTGCGCTGCGGCCGTGGCCGGGCAGGTCCACCGCCAGCACGCCGCGCCCGTGGTGGGCGAAGTAGCGGGCCAGCAGCGTCCACACGCTGTGGTCGTGCAGCGCGCCGTGGATGAACACGACGACGGGCAGCGTCGCATCGAAGCGCTTGCCGCCGGTGTAGGCGTAGGCCGGGCGGCCCTGGACGTTCAGCTTCATCGCGCTCATTTGGCGGCCACCTTCAATGCGGACTTGAGATCGGCGATCAGGTCCTCGGGATCCTCCAGGCCGATCGACAGCCGGATCGTTCCTGCGCCGATGCCGGAGGCGGCGAGCGCCGCGTCGTCCATGCGGAAATGCGTCGTCGAGGCCGGATGGATCACCAGCGAGCGCGCATCGCCGACATTGGCCAGGTGCGAGAACAGCCGCAGCGATTCGATGAAGCGGCGGCCGGGCTCGCGGCCACCCTTCAGGTCGAAGCTGAACACCGCGCCGGCGCCCTTGGGCATCAGGCGCTGCGCCAGCGCGTGGTCGCGGTGCGAGGGCAGGCCGGGGTAGTTGACGCGTTCGACGATGTCCTGCGATTCGAGGAACTCGGCGATCCGCTGGGCGTTGCTCACGTGGCGCTGCATGCGCAGCGGCAGCGTCTCGATGCCTTGCAGCATCAGCCAGGCGGTGTGCGGGCTCATGCAGGCGCCGAAGTCGCGCAGGCCTTCGCGGCGCGCGCGCAGCAGGAAGGCGCCCACCGTGCTTTCCTCGTTGAACACCATGCCGTGGAAGCCGTCGTAGGGTTCGCAGAGTTCGGCGTAGCGGCGGCGGTCGCCGCTGGCCGCGTGGGCGCGGTCCCAGTCGAAGCGGCCGCCGTCGACCAGCAGCCCACCCACCACGGTGCCGTGGCCGCAGAGGAACTTGGTCGCCGAGTGATGGACCAGGTCGGCGCCCAGCGCGATCGGCTGCTGCAGGTAGGGGGTTGCGAAGGTCGCGTCCACCAGCAGCGGGCGGTGGGCGTCGTGAGCGATCTGGGCGATGGCGGGGATGTCCAGCACGTCCAGTCCCGGGTTGCCCAGGCTTTCGCCGAGCAGCAGCCGGGTCTCGGGCCGGATCGCCGCGCGCCAGGCGTCGAGGTCGCCGGGCCGGACGAAGGTTGTCGAGATGCCGAAGCGCTTGAGCGTGTAGTGCAGCAGATTGTGCGAGCCGCCGTACAGCGCGCTCGAGGCCACGATGTGGTCGCCGGCGCTGGCGATCGTGGCGATGGCCAGGTGCAGTGCGGCCTGGCCGCTGGCGGTGGCGATGGCGCCGACGCCGCCGTCGAGTGCGGCGATGCGTTCCTCCAGCACGGCGGTCGTCGGGTTGGACAGCCGGGAGTAGACGTGTCCGCTGCGCTCCATGTTGAACAGGCCGGCGGCCTGTTCGGCGCTTTCGAACACGAAGGAGGTGGTCAGGTGCAGCGGCACGGCGCGGGCGCCGGTGCTGGGGTCGGGCGCGGCGCCGGCGTGTAGCGCCAAGGTATCAAAGCCCGGGTCGGAAGGACCTGACATGGGTGGTCTCCTGCTTGTCATGCGGTGAGGTGAGGTCTGGCGCCGGGCATTGTGTGCTATGTTGGCGGCCAACTTTTCCTCACGTTTTTCTCAGGCGACCATGAAAGTCTCCGACATCCTGCGCGTCAAGGGCAGCACGCTGTTCACTGTCTCTCCGGACACGCCGCTGGCGCAAGCGGCCGAGACCATGGCCGAGCGCGACATCGGCTCGCTGGTCGTGATGGAGTTTGGCGACCTGGTGGGCATGCTCACCTTTCGCGAGGTCATCCAGGCGGTGGTGGGCAACGGCGGGAGTGTCGGGACGCGGCTGGTGCGCAGCGTGATGGATGATGCGCCGCTGACTTGCACGCCGGAGACCGAGATCGACGAGGTGCGGCGGATGATGCTGGGTCGTCACGCGCGCTACATGCCGGTGCTCAATGGCAAGCAGTTGATGGGCGTGATTTCGTTCTACGACGTGGCCAAGACGGTGGTGGATGCGCAGGATTTCGAGAACCGGATGCTGAAGGCCTACATCCGGGATTGGCCGTCCGAGGACGGCGCCCAGCCCTCCTGACGCGACTCGCGCACAAGAAAAAACGCCCCGCTTCCACGGGGCGTTTGTCTTTGCCCACCGCGCCCTCGGTCAAGGGGCAGTCGTGCGCGGCGAGACAGATGTGATGCCTGCCGCGGTGTCCGGCTGGGATGCGGGGCTAGGCGCAGACCGGAGCCATAGCGGCGCTATGGCGAGGATCTGCAACGCCGCCCCGCGCCCAGCCGGGCGCCGCGGCGGGCGTCACATCCAGGCGACGCCGTAGTAGTCGTAGACCTTGCGGCCGTACTCGTCGGTGTACTCGGGGCGGTCGGTCTGGGCGTAGCGTGGGGCCTTCTCGAGCTGGTCTTCGCGCAGGGGGACGACGTAGCCGTCGAGGCTGGTGTCGTACTTGAGCATGTTCCAGGGGATGGGATAGCGGTCGGTGCCGATGCCCATGAAGCCGCCGAACTCCAGGGCTGCATAGCGGACGAGTCCCGAGCGTTTGTCGATCACCAGGTTGTCGATGGTGCCGAGCTTGTCGCCGTTGCCGTTGTAGACCTTGGTGCCTTCGACGCGATCGGAGGCGATGGTGGTGCTGGCCATGAGGGGGATCTCCTAGTCAGTTGCGATAAGGGGAAGGAGGCAAATCGCGTGCCGCACTGCTCCGCGCGGCGCGCCCGCTCGTACGCAACTCGACCGGGAATTTCCCTTGCCTGAACAAGGGAACTCTTCACCGCCGCGCCGCGGCCCTCCCGCATGCCCAAGCTGCCCACCGCCGTCCGTGAAGCCGTCGACATCGTCAGCGAGGCCGCGCAAGGCTGGAGCGACGACAACGCGCCCAGCATGGGCGCGGCGCTGGCCTACTACACGCTGTTCTCGATCGCGCCGCTGCTGCTGATCGTCATCAGCGTGGCCGGGCTGGTGTTCGGCGAGCAGGCCGCGCGCGGCGAGGTGATGGCGCAGCTCTCGGACCTGCTGGGCACGCAGGGCGCGATGGCCGTGGAGGACCTGCTCAAGCGCGTGAACCGGCCCGACGAGGGCGGCTGGGCCGCCGCGATCGGGACCGTCGTGCTGCTGGTGGGCGCGACCTCGGTTTTCGCCGAGTTGCAGAACTCGCTCAACCGCATCTGGAAGGCGCCGCTGGTGAACAGCGGTCCCGTCTGGAAAAGCCTGCTGACGCTGCTGCGCAAGCGGCTGCTGTCCCTCGGGCTGATCCTCGGCCTGGGTTTCCTGTCGATGGTGTCGATGGTCGCCAGCGCCGCGCTGGCGGCGATCAGCAAGTGGTGGACCGGCTGGCTGGGCGCGGAGTTCGTGCTGCTGGCGCAGGTGCTGAACGCCACGCTCGCCTATGCGCTGATCACCGTGATGTTCGCCGTCATCTACAAATGGGTGCCGGACGTGCCGGTGCGCTGGCGCGACGTCTGGGTCGGCGCGCTGATCACCTCGGCGCTGTTCAGCCTGGGCAAGACGCTGATCGGGCTCTACATCGGCCGCAGCGGCGTCAGTTCCGCTTACGGCGCGGCGGCCTCGCTGGTGGTGATGATGCTGTGGGTCTACTACTCGACGCAGGTCTTCCTGATGGGCGCCGAACTCAGTTGGGCCTTCGCCAAGCGCCACAGCCTGCGGGAGCAGGCCGCCGCCACCGCGGCGCGGGCGCTCCAGGCCCGCTGAGATCTTTCTCGGCGCGGTGCCGACGCCGCGCCGATGTCCCGCCCACGTTCCGCGTCCGTGTCGCTGTTGTGCCGTGGATGCCCGATGAACACGGCGATCCCGGCCGTCAGGTCCGTCGACGCCGGCATGAGGTTTGCCTTGATCCCTTGTGGATTCGGCGGCATGGGCCGCCGGGTTTGTACAACCGGCGAAACGCCTGAAAGGAAGTGCCATGAACCAGTATGGGCAACGAGGCAGACAGGACCAGCGTCAGGACAACCAGTGGGGCCAGGGCGATCGCGATCGTTCGCACTACGGGGCGCAGACGGGCAGCCAGCGCGGCCAGGACCGGTCGCGGGAGGACCAGCAGGCGGCCTATCAGGGCTCGAGCTTCCAAGCCGACCGGGATGACCCGCGCGGCGGTGGCTACAGCGGCGGTTACGGCGGCAACTATGGCCAGGGCCGCGACGAGCGCGACGACTACCGCCAGGACTACCGCAGCCACGGCGACTACCAGAGCCAGGGTGGCTATCGCGGCGGCTACGAGAACGAAGGCTGGGGCGGTGACCGCGGGCGCTCGATGAGCGGCAACTACGGCGGTGGCAGCCAGGGCGACAGCGGCGGCTACGGCGGCTACAGCGGGTCCGGCGACTACGGCAGCCGCAGCTATGGCGCGTCCAGCGGCTACGGGCGTGACAGCACCGGCTCGGGCGCTTATCGCGACCAGGGACCTCGCCATGAAGGCTGGCGCGAGGATGCCGGTCGCCGCGGCGACTATGGCGGCATGGCCGGCTCCAGCTCGAGCAGCAGCTATGGCGCCTCGCTCGGCGAGCATTACGGCGGCAGCCAGGACGCGCAGGGTGGCGGACTCGAAGGTCGCGGTTATCCGGGCAGCCAGCGTGGCGGCTATGGCGGCCAGTCCGGCGGCTACGGAGGGCAGTCTGGCGGTTATGGTGGCCAGTCCGGCAGCTATGGCGGTTCGGGTGGTTCGGGCAGCTACGGCGGTTACGGCGAACAGGGCGGCGGCTACGGCGCCCAGTCGCAGCGCCGGCAGCATTACGACCCCGACTACGAGCAGTGGCGCGCCGAGCAGATGCGCAGCCTCGACAACGACTATCACGGCTGGCGCCAGGACCGCTACCAGAAGTTTTCCGAGGACTTCAACAAGTGGCGTTCGGAGCGCTCCTCGCGGCAGGGCTCGTCCAGCGGCACCGGATCCTCGTCGGGGCAGTCGATGAGTTCGCAGGACACCAGCGACTCGACGCGCTTCGGGCAGGGCGGCAACACGCTGGGCAGCGGCACCGGGACGCACGAGAGCGGCCAGTCCACCACCAGCGGGTCGTCCAGCCTGTCCAGCGCCTCCACCGGCGCCACGCCCGGCGCATCCAGCAGCACGACGCCGGGCTCGTCCTCCGGCTCTTCCTCGGGGTCGTCCCCCAGCAAGACCAAGTGAGGCCGCGATGAGCCGCGCGTCGCGGT
>NZ_VOSR01001123.1:0-824 GCF_007997345.1 Mitsuaria sp. TWR114 | reverse complement strand
GTCGTCCACGACCAGCACCCGCAGGCCCGGCAGCACGATCGCCGGCGCGTCGCCGGTGGTGGCCTCGCCGAGGGCGCCGAAGGCGCTCAGCATGCCGGGGCCGGTGTCCACGTCGGGCGGCGCGTTGTCGGCACCGGGCAGCCAGAAGCGGAAGGCCGCGCCGCGCCCACGCCCTTCGCTGTGGACCTCCACCCAGCCGCCATGCGCCTCCACCAGACTCTTGACGATCGCCAGCCCCAGGCCGAGCCCGCCGTGCTGGCGGCTGCTGGCCGCGTCGCTCTGGGTGAAGCGGTCGAAGACATGGGGCAGGAACTCCGGCGCGATGCCCTGGCCCTCGTCGCGGACCTCCACGCGCGCGCCGCCGTCGGCGGCTCGCAGCGTCAGGGTGATCGTGCTGCCGCGCGGCGAGAACTTGGCGGCGTTGCCCATCAGGTTCCAGATCACCTGCTGCACCCGCCCGCTGTCGGCCAGCAGTGGCGTGGCCTCGTCCCGGAGGTCCAGCGCCAGCCGGTGGCCGCTTTCGTCGAGCGTGTGCTGGACCACCGCCGCCGCCTCGCGCAGCACCGCGCCGGCCTCGACGCGCTCGCGCGCCAGCGGCAGCTTGCCGATGTTGAGCCGGGACATGTCCAGGATGTCGGTGATCATCCGCGCCTGGATCGACACGTTGCGGTCGATCGCCGCCAGCCCCTTGACGAGCAGCTCCGGCGGGCTGTGCCGCTGCAGCACGTGCGTCCAGCCCATGATCGCGTTCAGCGGCGTGCGCAGCTCGTGCGACAGCACCGCGATCAGGTCGTCCTTCATGCGCGAGAGCCGCTCGGCCTCGC
>NZ_VOSR01001122.1:0-670 GCF_007997345.1 Mitsuaria sp. TWR114 | reverse complement strand
CAGAACGGACCGCTGCTGCGGGCGCTGGCCTCGATCAGCGCGGCCAGCGGACCGTCGTCCAGCAGCGCCAGCGCGCGCCAGACCTGGGTGCGGTGCAGCTCGGCCATGCCGGCGATGCGCTCGCGCAGCTCGGCGCGCGAGCAGGGGCTGTCGACGCGGGCCAGGCCCTGCTCGTGCGCCTGCAGCAGCGCGGCCAGCAGGCGCGGCAGCAGGCGGTTGCGCAGTTCGGGCAGGCCGTCGATGCGCAGGCCGTGCGGCAGCAGCTGGAGGCGATGCGCGACGCCGTCGGCGACGGGTGCGGAGGAAACGGTGGCAACGGTCATGGGTGGCGCATTCTGCGCGGGCCGCGCGGTCGGTGTGACGGCATCGGCGTAACGGGCGTTACGGCGCCGGGTTACGGAACGGGGTTACGGCACCGGTCATGGGCGCCGTCTCCAAAGGGGCGTCCCCGATCTCAGGTCCGTCCTTTGCCAGCAGACCTCATCACCACTCGAGGGGATTGCGATGGTCGCGAACGAAGCCTGGTATGCGGGCGAGAGCAGCGTCGGCGGAGCCTACCCCGCCCGGGGGACGGTCTCGGCGGTGTCGTGGGGCGCGGTGCTGGCCGGTGCGGCCGCGGCGGCGGCGTTGTCGCTGATCCTGCTGCTGCTCGGCGTCGGGCTGGGCCTGG
>NZ_VOSR01001121.1:0-567 GCF_007997345.1 Mitsuaria sp. TWR114 | reverse complement strand
CTGGACACGGCGGCAGGTCCGGTGACGCTGGTCGGTGCCTGGCGTGCCCGCGTCGAGAAGCTCGCGCCGGCGGCCGGCCCGGTCGCCAACAACGCGCCGGCGCTGGGCCACAACGGCCTGATCGCGCCGCTGCAGGGACTGTCGGTGCGTGGCGTGCTCTGGTACCAGGGCGAAGAAAACGCAGGACGCGCCGCGGCCTATGCCGACGGCTTCAAGCGCCTCATCCAGGACTGGCGCCAGCAGTTCGGCGACCCGGACCTGCCCTTCCTGTTCGTGCAGCTTGCCGCCTGGCGCCCGCTGGCCGACAACCGGCCCGACGGCAACGGCTTCGCCGAGCTGCGCGGCAGCCAGGCCGCCGCGCTCGCCTTGCCGCACACCGGCATGGCCACCGCGATCGACATCGGCGACGCCATCGACATCCATCCGCGCAACAAGCGCACCGTGGGCGAGCGCCTGGCCGCCGTCGCGATGCATGAACTGGGCCTGCGCGACGCGCCGGCCATGGGGCCGCGCCTGATCGGTGGTCAGGCCCGCGGCGCCGAGTTCGAGCTGCGCTTCGACCGCACC
>NZ_VOSR01001120.1:0-771 GCF_007997345.1 Mitsuaria sp. TWR114 | reverse complement strand
GCGCAGGCGCGCCGGGCTTCATCGAAGATCTCGCGGGCGCAGTCGTGGCAGCTGCCGCAGGCCGACGCCACCTGGGTCTCGTCCTGGAGCACCTCGAAGTTGTGCACGCCATCGGCCACGGTGCGGCGGATGTCGCGGTCGGAAACTCGGTGGCAGAGGCAGACGATCATGGCGGCGAAACAGGAATGAACCTGGAATGGCCGCGATACTAACGCAAACGCGAATTCCTCTCAATTAGGTCACAGAGCCCCTGCGCGGCGTCCGGCCAATGTCGGTGAACTGCGACACGGCGCCTCCATCACCCCGCCTTGCGCCGACGCGCGGACGAAAAAAAAGCCCCGGCAAGCGGGGCTTCGGGGTCCCTGGCGACGGCTGGGCCCCAGGATGGGCGTGGCTGGCGTTCAGCTGGCGTCGCCCATCTGGCTTTGCAGCCAGTTCTGCTCGCCGACCTGGGCGATGAGCTCGATCTGGGTTTCCAGATGATCGATGTGCTCCTCCGTGTCGGACAGGATTTCCTCGAGGACCTCGCGCGAGACGTAGTCGCGCACGGACTCGCAATAGGCGATGGCTTCCTTCAGCAGCGGATGGCTGCCCATCTCGATCTTCAGGTCGCAGTGCTGGACCTCGACGGCGTTCTCGCCGATGTAGAGCTTGCCCAGGTCCTGCAGGTTCGGCCAGGCCTTCCAGCATCAGGATGCGATCCATCA
Organism: Mitsuaria sp. TWR114; assembly: GCF_007997345.1. Classification (NCBI taxonomy): domain Bacteria; kingdom Pseudomonadati; phylum Pseudomonadota; class Betaproteobacteria; order Burkholderiales; family Sphaerotilaceae; genus Roseateles; species Mitsuaria sp. TWR114. The sequence continues at coordinate 64 of NZ_VOSR01001120.1, read as the reverse complement.
GCTTGTCGGCGTGCTTCATCTCCTCGATGGACTCGGCGTACTCGTGCTTGGCCAGCTTCTCGAA
>NZ_VOSR01000112.1:0-736 GCF_007997345.1 Mitsuaria sp. TWR114 | reverse complement strand
CGCGACCTCGCTGCCGCCGATGGTGCTGCCGACGCTGGTCGATGCCCACAGCCACGCGTTCCAGCGCGCCTTCGCCGGCCTGGCCGAGCAGCGCGACAGCGACAGCGACGATTTCTGGTCCTGGCGCGACCGCATGTACGGCGTGGCGCTGCGCGTGACGCCGGCGCAGCTGAAGGACATCGCCGCGCAGCTTTACACCGAGCTGCTGGCCGGCGGCTACACGCAGGTCTGCGAGTTCCACTACCTGCATCACCGCGAGGACGGCACGCCCTACGAGGACGAGCACGCGATGGCGCTGGCGCTGGCCGAGGCCGCGCAGGAGGTGGGCATCGGGCTGACGCTGCTGCCGGTGTTGTACGCGCACGCCGGTTTCGCCCAGCGCGGGCTGCGCGAGACGCAGCGGCGTTTCCGCACCGATGCGGACTGGGTCTGGCAGGCTTGCCGCCGCATCAACGCCGCCGGGCTGCCGCTGGTGCGCGCCGGCGTGGCGGTGCACTCGCTGCGCGCGGCCCATGAGGCCGACGTGCACGCGCTGCAGGCGCTGGTCGGCGACGCGGACATTCCCATCCACGTGCACGTCGCCGAGCAGATGCAGGAGGTCAATGACTGCCTCGCGGCGACCGGCCGGCGGCCGATCGATTTCCTGGCCGACTACGGCCTGGATCCGCGCTGGCAGCTGGTGCATGCCACCCACAGCACGCGCGAGGAGATCGCGCGCAGCATCGGGCCCTGCAGC
>NZ_VOSR01001119.1:0-2414 GCF_007997345.1 Mitsuaria sp. TWR114 | reverse complement strand
CGCGTTCGAGCTTGGCCTGCGCGCTGGCGACCGCCGGCGCGGTGTCGGCCAGTCCCAGCTGCCGCGCGGCGAGCAGTCCCAGGCCCAGGGCCAGCGCCTCGTCCTCGCTGAACATCAGCGGCGGCAAGCGGAAGCCGGTCGCCAGGCGGTAGCCGCCGAAGCGGCCGCGCTCGCGGTCGACGGGGATGCCCAGCGCCTCCAGCGCCACGATGTAGCGCCGCACGGTGCGGCGCTCGACCTGCAGCTCGGCGGCGATGGCGGCGCCATCGAGCTGTCCGCGCGATTGCAGCAGCTCAAGCAAGGCCAGGATCCGGGAGGCGGGGAGCGACATGCCGGCGAGTCTACGGCCCCTGCGTTCGATATAGGGCTGGATCCGTCCTATATCGGCCCTAGGCTGCGTGCCATTCCGCGCCTCGTGCGCTGCCTGGGCGCCACAGCCGCCCTCCAACCAGGAGACCCTCGAATGAATCCCGCCGATCTGACGCTCTACTTCGCCCTGGTGCTCGGCATCGTGCTGATCCCCGGCATGGACATGGCCTTCGTCGTCGGGCACAGCCTGACCGGTGGACTGCGCGCGGGCCTGGCGGCGCTGGGCGGCGTCGTTGCGGGGGCGTTCTGCCACCTCGCGATGGGTGCGATGGGGCTGGCTCTGCTGCTGCGGACGCTGCCCGGCGCGTTCACGATCATGCTGGTCGCCGGCGCGATCTACCTCGGCTGGCTGGGCTGGGGCCTGATGCGCGCCGAACCCAGCGCCACACAGGCGCGCCCGGCGAACGGGCCGCGCGCGCACTCGGCTTTCTTCGGCGCGATGCTGACCAACCTGCTCAATCCCAAGGCCTACCTCTTCAGCTTGGCGGTGCTGCCGCAGTTCGTGCATCCCGAGCGCGGCGGGCTGGCCCTGCAGCTCGGCGCGATCGGCATCGTCACCGCCGCGACGCAGATCGGCGTCTACGGCGGGCTGGCCTGGCTGGCCGCGGGCGGGCGTCGCCGGCTCGGCACCGCCGACGCCGCCGGGCTGCGGCGCCAGCGCCTGCTGCTGCGCGGCGTGGGGCTGCTGCTGTGGGTCACGGCGCTCTATACCGCGTGGCAGGCCTGGCACCAGGCGGGGATGGCCGCGCTGGGCTGAGGCCGGCGGCGACGGGCGCGGACGGCGTGTCGCAGCGTGTCGTCGGCGTGGGGCGAGGGCCTCAATGCGCTTGATCCTTGTCAATGAACTCCGACCCGACGCCAAACGCGCGGGAGAGGTCGACAACTGAGGGCCCCGGCGCGTGGCCGGCGGATCGACGAGATCCGGCGACGCGCCGATCCATCCACCCTCGCGGGGCCAGGCCCCGTCCCATCGGAGTTGTTCATGACCACACGCCACATCATCCTCGCCGCGCTGACGGCCGCGCTGGCGGCGGGCACCTCGGCCCATGCGCCTGACGGTCGCGACATCAAGAGGTGGTATGGCCTCATCAAGGCAAGTCAGAACAACCATGAAGATCTGTCAGTCGAGGCGGCGATCGGTCAACTGCCGAGCGACTGGCAATACCTCCCCGCGGCGCCGGCCCGCGCGACGAGCGGGATCGGCCCCGGGTCCATCGGCGCCGAGGGTCGTGGCGGCGCGAAGGCGGCATCGTGAGGTCCGGCGCCCCCTTGTGGCCGGTCGCCGTGGGCATCGCGTGGCGGCAGCCTCATTACCAGGAGGTGATGGTCCGCGGCGCGCCCGGCATCGATTTCCTCGAGGTCCTCACCGAGGACTTCCTGTCGCCCGGCGGCGCCGCCCGCCAGCTGCTGCTGGACGCCGCGCGCCGGTTCCCGGTGAGCCTGCACGGCGCGGGTCTGGGGCTCGGCTCGGCGGTCGGCATCGACGGCGGCCACCTGCGGCAGGTGAGGGAGCTGGTCGACGCGGTGCGGCCGGGCGCGGTGTCCGAATACGCCTGCTTCAACCGCGTGCATCGACCCGGAGCGCCCATCCACCTGCATGCGCGGCTGCCGATCCCCTTCAGCGAACGCAGCCTGTCGCTGCTGGCCGACCATGTCGACACCGCGCAGGAAGCGCTGGGGCGGCAGATCCTGATCGAGCCGATCGCGGCCTGCCTCGCGTGGGACGAGGACACGCTGAGCGAGCCCGCGTTCTTCAATGCGCTGGCGCGGCGCACCGGTTGCGGGGTGCTGGTCAATCTGGACAGCCTGGTCGTCACTGCGATCAACCGCGGTCATCGGGACGAGGCGATCGTGCGGGCCGGCATCGCCTGGGTGGACGAGATCGATCCGGCCGTCGTCGGCCAGTACCACCTGGCCGGCCATGCGCAGGCGCAGGGCGTGGCCTTCGGCGGGCAGGGCGATCCGGTCGGCGAGGACGTCTGGTCGCTCTACCGCCACGCGCTGGGTCGCATCGGCGGCCCGCCCGACCGTGATCGACCGCGGCC
>NZ_VOSR01001118.1:0-563 GCF_007997345.1 Mitsuaria sp. TWR114 | reverse complement strand
CGTCAAGGACGGCACGATCGAGATCCAGGGGGATCACCTGGAGAAGGTGATGGCCTGGTTGACGCAGGCGGGGTTCGCGCCGAAGAAGGCGGGCGGGTAGGTCTCCCCATCACCGATTCCTAACTACGCTGCGCGCCAGGCGACCGGAGAAGACGTTTTGAAGTCACACCCCTTTTTGGTGGGGTGGGCAACACATCACCACCTACCTTAACCTTTTAGTAATACAAATTTGAGCCGCCATAGACGGCAGCTAAAGGGTGGGAGTGATGTCGGGAGTGACGGGCGCGCAAGACGCCTTGATGGGAGGGCGCGGGCCCGAGGAACCGCGCGAAGAAGTGGTCCCGCGCCAGCAATCCAACGAAGCCCGAGACGGCGCTTTGGCGGCGCTGGCGATCGTTGGCCCGCCTGCACCATGTGGCGGCCGACTGCCGTCGCTGCGTCACAGCCTGGGGCTGGGCCCAACGGACACCCCCTCGATGCGGGACCTGCTGCTCGCCGCCAAGCGGCTGGGGCTCAAGGCCAAGCCATCGCGCACCACGATCGACCGCCTGACGCTGGCCGCG
>NZ_VOSR01001117.1:0-1912 GCF_007997345.1 Mitsuaria sp. TWR114 | reverse complement strand
GCGCCCGCCAGCCCGGTGGCGTGGATGCCGTACTGGCCCGCCGGCATCCGCCCGTTGCTGGCGGGCACGCCAGCGATCGCCGTCGTCACCGAGACCGTGTCGCCCGCCAGCACGCCGTACAGGTTGCCCCCCGTCGCCGGCAGCGCGTCGCCATAGGTGCTGGCGGTGTTGTCGATCACGGCCGTGAGCAGCTTGGGCACGACGCGGAAGGTGCTGGTGGACGCGCGGAGCATCACGTAGTTGCCCTTGTCCGCGCCCAGCAGCTCGCTGTCGACGCCGTAGGTGCCAGGGGTCAGGCGCGCGGGCAGCGTGGTCGAGCGGCCGCCGGGGAGATCGGCCCAGGCGCCCAGCGCGACGTCGTCGCCGGCGAAGGCGTTGAGGAGCTCGGTCCTGAGGGTGTAGTTGGCCGCGGACCCGTAGGTGGGCGAGACGTCGGTGTGATCCGTTCCTTGCACCCAGGCCGCATTCGCCACCACGGCAGGCGTGATCCTCAGCGTCGCGAAGCGGTTGCCCTCCGCGGCGATCACGTAGTTGCCGGCGTCCGCGCCCTCCAGGCCGGTGGCGCTGAAGGTGTAGGTGCCGACGTTGAGCCGCCCCGTGCGGGACCGCGTGATCGGCGTGGTGGAGGTCGTCACCGCGACCTGGTCGCCGGCCAGCAGGCCGTTGATGCTGCCGCTGGCCCGCGGCGTGTCGCCCGTCCCGTAGGTGAGCGTCCGGTCCATGAAGCTGTCGGGGAAGCCGCCGAACATCGTGAAGTAGCCCTGCACCGTGACCGTGACCGGCTTGGGCGCGACGATGAGCGTGCCCGTCGTCGAGCCTGTCTCGGTGGGGACGTAGTTGGCTGCATCGGCGCCGGTGAGGCTGCGCAGGCCCAGCGTCCAGCTGCCGGCCGCAGTGCGCTCGGCGGGCGCGACGCCGCTGGCGAGCAGGACGGCCGGGCCGGCGCCGACGCTGTCGCCGGCCAGCACGCCCTGCACGGTCACCGCGCCCGGCGTGGCCGCGGTGCCATAGGTCGACGAGGCGTCCTGCGCGATGTAGCTGATCGGCCGCGGCTGCACGGTCAGCGTACCGGGCGCGTTGCCCGCGCTGGCCAGCAGGTAGTTCGGATTGCCGGTGAGCGCGGTGACTGTCTCGGTATAGGCGCCGGCGCCGGTGCGCGCGCTCAGCGTGACCGGCGTCGAGCCCGCGAGGATCGCGGCCGTGTAGCCGACCGAGTCGCCGGCGAGCACGTTGTTCAGCGTCACCGCGCCAGTCGTGGCGAGGTTGCCGTAGACCGAGCTCGCATTGGCCACCGAGAAGGTGACCGGACGCGGCGTCACGGTGAGCGCGCCCGCCGTATTGCCGCTGCCGGCGAGCAGGTAGTTGGGCGCGTCGGGGCCGCTCAGGCCGGCGACGCCCGCCCACCAGCTGCCGCCGACCGTCGGCCGGGCGACCGGCGCGCCGTTGCCGTCCAGCGCGGTCAGCGCCGAGCTCACCGACGCGCCGGGCAGCAGTCCGTCGAGGACCGTGACGTTGGTCGACGCGGTCGGCGCATTGCCGTAGATCGCCGAACCGGCGGCGACGCTCCAGGTGATCGGCTTGGGCGTGACGGTCCACGTGCCGTTCGTGTTGCCCGCGGCGGCGATCGTGTAGTTGCCGGCGCCCGCGCCCGACAAGGAGCCGGCGAGCACCGTCGAGGTGTAGGTTCCCGCGCGGGAGCCCGCGTCCAGCAGCCAGAGATTGCCGCCCGATTCGATCGCCGGGGCGGCCGTGATCTGATCGCCCGCGACCACGCCGGAGAGCGCCGGCATCGCGCCGCTCTGCGGCGTGCCATAGACGTTGCTGCCGGTGGCCGCGACATAGGTCAGCGCCTTGGGCAGCACGTTGACGGTCGTCGCGGTGTTGCCGCTGCCCGCGATCACGTAGTTGCCGG
>NZ_VOSR01001116.1:0-1968 GCF_007997345.1 Mitsuaria sp. TWR114 | reverse complement strand
CGCGTGGCCTCGTCCTGGGTCTGCGACAGCGGCACGGCCAGGAACCCGGCCAGCCAGTCCAGCGCCTCGTCCGGCGCACCCGCCGGATCCAGCAGCGCCGGCAACTCGCCGGTCGTCGCCTCGATCTCGCGGAAGAAGCTCTCGAACAGGCTGAGGTAACGCAGCAGGAAGTTGTCCCGCGGCCGGTCCGGGTACAGCGACGGCGGACGCTCGCGGTAGATCGCCGGCAGGTCCGGCAGGTAGCTGGCCTGGTCGAAGTCCACGCGCGCCTGGCGCAGCACCGGCGTGCCGTGCAGGTCGTTGGCGAAGCGCGCGCCGATCCACAGCGCCCGCTGCGGCCCGGTGTCGTCCAGGTCGATGAAGAAATCGGTCACGTCGGCGCCGACCGCGCGCCACGGCGCGGCGAAGAGCCCGTCCGCCGTCGGCGGCGGCACGGGCGCGGCCAGCGCTCCCGTCGCGATGTGGAAGGTCACATGGCTGCCGCGGGCAGGTCGATGCTGGCGTGCAGCCGGTTCCAGACGTGATCGAGCGTGTCGACGGTGATCGCGTCGCTCCACAACCAGCCTTCGGCCGCATGGCTGCCTTGCAGCGCCAGCCGCAGCGGCGCGAGGCCACCGCCAGGCGAGACCCACAACGCGCCGTCGCCGTCGCCGCCACTGCCGCCGCTTGCGCTCGCGCGACCGTCGATCGCGAGCGCGGCGACCGGCCCTTCATAGCCCGCGGCATCGCCGGCGTGGAAGAAGGACCCGTCCTGACCGCGCGACCAGACCGCGATCCGCCGCCGCCCCGGATCGCCGATGAACAGCGAATCGCCGGACACCGCCAGCGCGATGGCGCCTTCGATGCCGGTGGGAACGCTCTCCATCGGCGCGCCCTGCGGCGTGAACGCGGTGACCTGATGCGTCTGGGCGTCCAGCACCCACAGCCGTCCGTCCGACCACGCGATCGCGCACGGATGATCCGCCTGCCCGCTGGCCCGCACCGCGTCGCCGAAGGCAGGTGCCCGGTCGCCCCACGTCGTGATGCACTCGACCCGACCGTCGCCCCAGGTCGGCGACGTAGAGCTGCCCCGCCTCGTCCAGCGCCAGCGACACCGGCAGCTGGAACCCCTCCAGCACCTCCACCAGCGCCAGGCTGCCGAGGTCGAAGACCTCCACCCGGTGGTTGCCGGCGTCGGCGACATACAGCGCGCCGCGCGCCGGCGCGATCGCCAGCCCCGCGGGCGCATCGAAGCGCGTCGCATCGCTGCCCGGTCCACCCAGGCACGGCACCGGGCCGATGGCGCCGAAGCAGCCCTCGATCCACGACACCACGCCCCCCGCGGGATCGGTGAAGAACACGGTGCCGCCGGCATCGACGGCCACGCCGCCCTGCGGTTGCGCGTCGGCGAGCGTCCCCAGCGCCGCGGGCAACTCGCCCTCTAACGCCGGCAGCGCCGCCAGGCGCAGCGCGCCGTCGTCCCCGCGCGCGAGGCCGTGCCAATGGAAACGCGGCCACAGGCCGTCCTCGTTGAGATGACGGAAGGGTCGGAGGTCCGGTGCGCCCATGGCTTCAGCCCTCCACCCCGATCCACTCGATGCGCCACTCGTCGCGCACCTGCTTGAGCAGCTGCTTGCGGAAGTCCTCGCTCTGCGGATCGGGATCGTCCGCGCCGGGAGGCAGGCTGGCCAGCAGCGAGTCCGGCACCAGCATCGAGAACTTGAACCCGGCCTTGTCCGCCGCCAGCAACATCACGAAACCGTCGACCAGGCGCACCACGTCGCGATCGCCGACGTCGAAACTGAAATCGCGCCGGCCCAGCACCTGCGCCGAGTAGCAGGGCATGGTCCGGAAACCGGCCGAGGTGGTGTCAACCACCGCCTCCAGCTGCAGCCCGAAGCCCGAGGCGCCCGCGCCGGCCGCCGGCATCGTCCAGGCCGGCTTGGCGACCAGGCCGCTGGCCACGTAGGGCTGCGCGGCCGGCCGCGC
>NZ_VOSR01001115.1:0-604 GCF_007997345.1 Mitsuaria sp. TWR114 | reverse complement strand
CTCGCTGACGCAGACCGGCGGCCTGCTGCCGAGCTCGGTCGACGCGGATCCCACGCACTCGCAACCGGACACCGCCCAGATCCAGGACGCCATCAATCACTGCCCCGCCGGCCAGGCGGTGCGCCTGGTCGCCAGCGGCAACGCCAACGCCTTCCTGTCGGGACCGCTGGTGCTGAACAGCGGCGTCACGCTGTGGGTCGACAGCAACGTGACGCTCTTCGCGTCCCGCAGCCCCAAGGACTTCGACAATGGCGGCGGCCGCTGCGGCACCGCCGGCGGTGACGGCAAGTCGTGCAATGCGCTGATCCGCCTGAAGAATGCCGCGAACAGCCGCATCGTCGGCGACGGCCGCATCGACGGCCGCGGCGGCGCGGTGCTCACCTCCGGCCCCAACGCCGGGAAGATGACCTGGTGGGACGTCGCCAACCTGCTGGAGGCGACCGGCAAGAAGCAGAACAATCCGCGCCTGGTCAACCTGATCGGCGGCAGCAACTTCACGCTCTATCGCATCTCGCTGCTCAACTCGCCGAACGCGCACGTCGTCGTCAGCGGGCTGACCGGCTTCGTGGCCTGGGGTACCAAGGTGCTGGCGCCGTCGCTGGCC
>NZ_VOSR01001114.1:0-980 GCF_007997345.1 Mitsuaria sp. TWR114 | reverse complement strand
CGGCGAGATCGAGTCGCTCAAGCGCCTGAAGGACGACGTCAAGGAAGTCCGCGAAGGCTTCGAGTGCGGTATCAAGCTGAAGAACTACAGCGACATCAAGGAAGGCGACCAGCTGGAAGTCTTCGAAATCAAGGAAGTGGCGCGCACGCTGTAACCCAGCCTGCCGCCGCTCCACGCCCGGCGGGTCACCCCCGCCGGGCTTTGTTGTTTGAGAGAGTGAGGAAAGAGCCATGCGTCACAAGCGATCGATCCCCAACCGCGGTCTGCGCGTGGCGGACCAGATCCAGCGCGACCTGGCCGAGCTGATCCGCGAGTTGAAGGACCCGCGCATCGGCATGGTGACGATCAGCGCGTCGAGGTCACGCCCGACTACGCGCATGCCAAGGTGTTCTATTCGCTGCTGGTCGGCGATCAGAAGGCCACCGGCGAGGCCTTGAACGAGGCGGCGGGGTTCCTCCGCAACGGCCTGTTCAAGCGCCTGCAGATCCATACCGTGCCGAGCCTGCATTTCCACTTCGACCGCACGACCGAACGCGCCGCCGAGATGAGCGCCCTGATCGCCAAGGCGAATTCCGACCGAGCCAAGGACGACGAGACCACCGAGGACTGAGCGTCCTCCGAGACTGACAGACGACGCCCCGCGAGGGGCGCCGCACCGTGATGAGCGCAGTAGCCCCCCGCCCCAAGATCGTGAAGCGCGCCGTGCATGGCGTGCTGATGCTGGACAAGCCCCTCGGCCTGACCAGCAATGACGCATTGCAGAAGGTCAAGCGCCTGCTGCGCGCCGAGAAGGCCGGCCACACCGGCACGCTGGATCCGCTGGCGACCGGGCTGCTGCCGCTGACCTTCGGCGCGGCGACCAAGTTCAGCCAGGTCTCGCTGGAGGCCGACAAGGGTTACCGCGCGACGCTGCGGCTGGGCATCACCACGACCACCGGCGATGGCGAGGGCGGGATCCTCGAGCAGCGCGACGCCGTCGC
>NZ_VOSR01001113.1:0-512 GCF_007997345.1 Mitsuaria sp. TWR114 | reverse complement strand
AGCACCGCGCCGATGGCGAGACTGGCCGCTTTCCACCAGGAAAGGAACCCGCCCGCCATGAATCGCCTGCTCATTTCCGTCCTCCTGGGTCTGCTGGTCTGGAACGTCTCGACGGCCCTGCTCATCGACCTTTACGTCCCCTCCCCCTGCGACGCCAGCGGCCATTGCGAGGACGATCTCGGCCTGGGGATCCTGGCCATGTCGATCGTGTTCGGCACCTTCTGGCTGACGGCGATCCCCGTCTTGCTCTACAACGGCGTGCATGCCTTGCTCGCGCTGGCCCGTCGCCGTGCCCGTCGAAATCCGCCGCCCTGGATCGTCGTCTCCACGGAGCCATCCCGCTTCAAGGAGACACACCATGACCGATGACCCGATCCATGCCTTCCTGGGCGACTACGCGGCCGCCGTGCTCGAGCGCGACCTGGCGCGCTTCCTGGACCTCTACGCGCAGGACGTCCAGGTCTTCGACAGCTGGGACCGCTGGCACTACGCCGGCCGCGAGGACTGGGGCG
>NZ_VOSR01001112.1:0-2671 GCF_007997345.1 Mitsuaria sp. TWR114 | reverse complement strand
GCGTGCCGGCCGGCTTGCCGGCGCCCTGCCGCAGGTCGGTCAGCGCATCGCCGATCTCCGCCCACGGCAGCCGGACCTGGCCATACAAGCGCTCGCCGTCGGTCGTCAGCGCCAGCCGGCGCGTGCTGCGCTGGAACAGGCGCACGCCCAGGCGGGCCTCGAACTGAGCCACGCTCTTGCTGACGGCCGCGGGCGTCAGTCCCAGGCGGCGCGCGGCCGCGGAGAAACTGCCGTCGTCCGCCGCGGCGATGAAGGCGTCCAGGTGGCTGCGAAGTTCGGTGGACATGGGATTCGATAGGGATGGTTGAAGCTGAGTGTCAGCTTCTGAGACTACCGGAATCAGGTCGCAGCGCCCAGACTTCGTTCATCCCAACTCCCTTTTCAAAAGGACGACGCCATGAGCACCTCGACTTCCACCTCCACTGCCACCTCCACGCCGCTGGCCGGCAAGGTCGCCTTCAGCCACGGCGGGTCGCGCGGCATCGGCGCCGCGTCGGCGCGCCGGCTGGCGCGCGAGGGCGCCACGGTCGCGATCGGTTATGCGTCCTCGGCGATCGCGGCCGAGGCGCTGGCGGAAGAAATCCAGGCCGCGGGCGGCCGGGCGATCGCCATCAAGGCGGACGCCACCGACGCGCAGGCCCTGGCGGCCGCGATCGACGGCGTGGCCGAGCGCCTCGGCCGCCTGGACATCCTGGTCAACAGCGCCGGCGTCCTGCACGTCGCGCCGACGGAAGACTTCTCGCTGGCGGACTTCGACCGCACGCTGGCGGTCAACGTGCGCTCGGTCTTCGTGGCCTCGCAGGCGGCCGCCCGGCACATGCGCGAAGGCGGCCGGATCATCAACATCGGCAGCACCAACGCGCAGCGCATGCCCTTCGCCGGCGGCGCGGCGTATGCGATGAGCAAGTCGGCGCTGATCGGCCTGGTCAAGGGCATGGCGCGCGACCTGGGGCCGCGCGGCATCACGGTGAACAACGTGGCGCCGGGGCCGGTCGACACCGACATGAACCCGGCCGACACGGATTTCGGCGCCGGCCTGCATGGCCTGATGGCCGTGCCGCGTCACGCCAAGGCGGACGAGATCGCGGCGATGGTGGCCTATCTGGCCGGACCGGAAGCCGGGTTCGTCACCGGCGCCGACCTGCTGATCGACGGCGGATTCGCCGCCTGAGGCCGAGGGCGCCAGTCAAGGGATCGACGAGTCGACGAATCGACGGATCGACCGATCAACGGATCAACGGACCGTATGGCGCCGGCCGTCCTCGTCGACCCAATAGCGGCCGCCCTGGCCATCCGAGTAGACCTGGCGCTCGCGGCCGTCGACGACCAGCCGCCCGATGAGCGCCCCGGCGACCGCGCCGACCGCCGCGCCCGTGAGGGCGTTGCCGCCGGTCGCGGCGCCGATGACGGCGCCGCCCACCGCGCCCACGGCCGCATTGCGGGCGTCGTCACGACGCTGCTGCCGGTCGGAAGCGCAACCGACGCTCAAGGCCGCGCAGGCGATGACCAGCGCAACGGTGCTGAAGGGGGAGGTATTCATGAGAAGTCTCCTGAAGGGTGATGTTCGTCCGCCCTCCTGCGGCGCGACGAGACCACCGCCTCATCGCGCGGCGGAGGGCAGCGCGCGACTGATGCATCACGCCATGAGCGGCAAGGGGCATGCCCTGTCGGCGGCAGTAGCCGGAACGGCACGGGCGGCAAGGCGTAGCGAGAAGCAACGAGCGGCGGCGGTACGGCGATTGCCGCGCCTGGGTATCCCACTTCAGGAGATCGCCATGCCTCGCGGAGACAAATCCTCCTACACGGACAAGCAGAAGCGTCAGGCCGAGCACATCGAAAGCGGCTATGAGCACCGCGGCGTGCCCAAGGACGAAGCCGAACGGCGCGCCTGGGCCACGGTCAACAAGGAAACGGGCGGCGGCAAGAAGTCGGGCTCGGGCCGCGGCCAGGCCGAGAACCACGAGCCCTCGCGCAAGGGCGGGCGCCTGGGCGGCAAGGCCGCGGCGAGCCGCACGGCGGCGGAGCGCTCAGCCTCCGCGAAGAAGGCCGCGGCGACCCGCAAGCGCAATGCGGCGGCGCGCGCGGCCCATCATTGAGAACGAGGGTCAGCGGTCCTCGCGGGAGGAATCGCTGTCCTCACTGCGGTCGTCACGGGACGCCTGGTTGCGCTGGCTGCCGGGCGACTGCTGGCTGGACGGCTGCTGGGAGCGCTGGTTCAGCTGTCCCTGCTGACCGCCGGACTGGCTCTGCTGGGACTGCTGGCGCTGGCCTTGCGAGCCGCCGCCCTGCTGCCCGCCAGGCTGGTTCTGCTGCCCTTGCTGCCCCTGCTGATGCTGGTTCTGCTGGCTGGAACCGCCCTGGGGTTGCGGCGATGACTTCGTGTTGGGTTGCTGGGCCATGGTGATCTCCATGTTGAGCACGCCGGCAACTTCGCCGGCAGATTGGAGGGGCAATGGTCATGCCGGCGGGGGGAGTCTGTGTGCCCAACGACCTCGCCGACATCAACGCGCAGAACCTGCGCATGAGCGAAGGCGCCGGCACGCCGCGGGGCATCGAACGCCACCTGGGGAGGAATGCGGCAGCAGCGCTTCCAGCTCGACGAGGCGGAGGTCAAGCCCTACTTCCCGCTGGACGCGTGGTGCGCGCGATGTCGACTGCGCCGAGCGCCTCT
>NZ_VOSR01001111.1:0-3204 GCF_007997345.1 Mitsuaria sp. TWR114 | reverse complement strand
CAGTTCGGCGGCTTCGAACTGGCGCTCGCCGAAGCCGGCGCCGCGCATCAGCCAGGAGATGAAGACGGCGCTCCAGGGGCGCAGCGAGCCGTCCTCGTGGCGGGTGCGCTGGACCGGGTAGTCGCCGCCCTTGACGCCGAGCCAGTACAACAGCACCCGGGCGTGGAGGTAGGGCTCGGCCTCCAGGCCGCGGGGCTCGTCGAGGCGGCGTTCGGTGAGGTTGGTGGCGGCGTCCCAGCGGCCCCGGCCCCAGAGCTGCCATTCCTGCAGCGCCAGCGCCAGCAGGCGCTCGGTCGAGGCAGGGTCGGGCGCGAGCTCGCCGCCCAGGCCGGGCGCGGGGCGGATGTCCTCGACGGCGTAGACCGGCGCGGGATCCGTGGCCGGCCATCGCTCGGCAGGCGGCGGTTGCAGCGCCGCGCAGCCGGGCAGGATCGAGATGGACAGCGCGGCCAGGAGCCGCAGCGCCAGGCCGGCGATGCCGGGGTGGTCAAGGAGGCGAGGGAAGCGAAGGATGCGCGAGGACATGCGGGCTCCTGCGTCCGCAAGGGCGGCGTGGAGCGCTCATCGTCGGGGCGCGGCGGCGATCAGGGCATCGGCGCGGGGCTGAGCTTGGGGGGAGGAATGTCGGAGCTTCCTCCCCAGGTGGCGTTCGATGCCCCGCGGCGTGCCGGCGCCTTCGCTCATGCGCAGGTTCTGCGCGTTGATGTCGGCGAGGTCGTTGGGCACACAGACTCCCCCCGCCGGCATGACCATTGCCCCTCCAATCTGCCGGCGAAGTTGCCGGCGTGCTCAACATGGAGATCACCATGGCCCAGCAACCCAACACGAAGTCATCGCCGCAACCCCAGGGCGGTTCCAGCCAGCAGAACCAGCATCAGCAGGGGCAGCAAGGGCAGCAGAACCAGCCTGGCGGGCAGCAGGGCGGCGGCTCGCAAGGCCAGCGCCAGCAGTCCCAGCAGAGCCAGTCCGGCGGTCAGCAGGGACAGCTGAACCAGCGCTCCCAGCAGCCGTCCAGCCAGCAGTCGCCCGGCAGCCAGCGCAACCAGGCGTCCCGTGACGACCGCAGTGAGGACAGCGATTCCTCCCGCGAGGACCGCTGACCCTCGTTCTCAATGATGGGCCGCGCGCGCCGCCGCATTGCGCTTGCGGGTCGCCGCGGCCTTCTTCGCGGAGGCTGAGCGCTCCGCCGCCGTGCGGCTCGCCGCGGCCTTGCCGCCCAGGCGCCCGCCCTTGCGCGAGGGCTCGTGGTTCTCGGCCTGGCCGCGGCCCGAGCCCGACTTCTTGCCGCCGCCCGTTTCCTTGTTGACCGTGGCCCAGGCGCGCCGTTCGGCTTCGTCCTTGGGCACGCCGCGGTGCTCATAGCCGCTTTCGATGTGCTCGGCCTGACGCTTCTGCTTGTCCGTGTAGGAGGATTTGTCTCCGCGAGGCATGGCGATCTCCTGAAGTGGGATACCCAGGCGCGGCAATCGCCGTACCGCCGCCGCTCGTTGCTTCTCGCTACGCCTTGCCGCCCGTGCCGTTCCGGCTACTGCCGCCGACAGGGCATGCCCCTTGCCGCTCATGGCGTGATGCATCAGTCGCGCGCTGCCCTCCGCCGCGCGATGAGGCGGTGGTCTCGTCGCGCCGCAGGAGGGCGGACGAACATCACCCTTCAGGAGACTTCTCATGAATACCTCCCCCTTCAGCACCGTTGCGCTGGTCATCGCCTGCGCGGCCTTGAGCGTCGGTTGCGCTTCCGACCGGCAGCAGCGTCGTGACGACGCCCGCAATGCGGCCGTGGGCGCGGTGGGCGGCGCCGTCATCGCGCCGCGACCGGCGGCAACGCCCTCACGGGCGCGGCGGTCGGCGCGGTCGCCGGGGCGCTCATCGGGCGGCTGGTCGTCGACGGCCGCGAGCGCCAGGTCTACTCGGATGGCCAGGGCGGCCGCTATTGGGTCGACGAGGACGGCCGGCGCCATACGGTCCGTTGATCCGTTGATCGGTCGATCCGTCGATTCGTCGACTCGTCGATCCCTTGACTGGCGCCCTCGGCCTCAGGCGGCGAATCCGCCGTCGATCAGCAGGTCGGCGCCGGTGACGAACCCGGCTTCCGGTCCGGCCAGATAGGCCACCATCGCCGCGATCTCGTCCGCCTTGGCGTGACGCGGCACGGCCATCAGGCCATGCAGGCCGGCGCCGAAATCCGTGTCGGCCGGGTTCATGTCGGTGTCGACCGGCCCCGGCGCCACGTTGTTCACCGTGATGCCGCGCGGCCCCAGGTCGCGCGCCATGCCCTTGACCAGGCCGATCAGCGCCGACTTGCTCATCGCATACGCCGCGCCGCCGGCGAAGGGCATGCGCTGCGCGTTGGTGCTGCCGATGTTGATGATCCGGCCGCCTTCGCGCATGTGCCGGGCGGCCGCCTGCGAGGCCACGAAGACCGAGCGCACGTTGACCGCCAGCGTGCGGTCGAAGTCCGCCAGCGAGAAGTCTTCCGTCGGCGCGACGTGCAGGACGCCGGCGCTGTTGACCAGGATGTCCAGGCGGCCGAGGCGCTCGGCCACGCCGTCGATCGCGGCCGCCAGGGCCTGCGCGTCGGTGGCGTCCGCCTTGATGGCGATCGCCCGGCCGCCCGCGGCCTGGATTTCTTCCGCCAGCGCCTCGGCCGCGATCGCCGAGGACGCATAACCGATCGCGACCGTGGCGCCCTCGCGCGCCAGCCGGCGCGCCGACGCGGCGCCGATGCCGCGCGACCCGCCGTGGCTGAAGGCGACCTTGCCGGCCAGCGGCGTGGAGGTGGCAGTGGAGGTGGAAGTCGAGGTGCTCATGGCGTCGTCCTTTTGAAAAGGGAGTTGGGATGAACGAAGTCTGGGCGCTGCGACCTGATTCCGGTAGTCTCAGAAGCTGACACTCAGCTTCAACCATCCCTATCGAATCCCATGTCCACCGAACTTCGCAGCCACCTGGACGCCTTCATCGCCGCGGCGGACGACGGCAGTTTCTCCGCGGCCGCGCGCCGCCTGGGACTGACGCCCGCGGCCGTCAGCAAGAGCGTGGCTCAGTTCGAGGCCCGCCTGGGCGTGCGCCTGTTCCAGCGCAGCACGCGCCGGCTGGCGCTGACGACCGACGGCGAGCGCTTGTATGGCCAGGTCCGGCTGCCGTGGGCGGAGATCGGCGATGCGCTGACCGACCTGCGGCAGGGCGCCGGCAAGCCGGCCGGCACGC
>NZ_VOSR01001110.1:0-853 GCF_007997345.1 Mitsuaria sp. TWR114 | reverse complement strand
CCGGCCGTCCGGCGCGCGGCATCGTCAACCGCGTGATGCGCGAGGTCGGGCCGCTGAACGAGGCGGCGCCGCGCTTCCCGCTGGCCACCGCGAGCATCGCGCCGCTGCGCGCGAAGGCGGAGGCGCAGGGCAGTGGCGACTTCTCGCCGCTGTGGGCGGGACAGAACTTCGCGGCGCTGCGCGAGATCGGCGCCGCCGCGCTGGTGACCGAGCTCAGCGCGGCCTTCTGACCGTCGCCGCGCTCAAGGCAGCGGCGCGCCGCGGGCCGCTTCGTAGAGCGCGTACCACTCGCCGCGGCTGAGCTGCACCCGTAGCGCATCGCCGCAGGCGCGGATGCGATCCGGGTTGGCGCTGCCGATCACGGGCTGGATGCGCGCCGGGTGCTTCATCAGCCAGGCGAGCAGGATGCCTTCGGTGCTGACCTCGTGCCGCTGGGCCAGTTGCCGCACGAGCGCGCGTGCCGCCTCGTCGGCCGGGTCCTGCGCGGTGTCGCCGCTGAAGCGGCCGCGGGCCAGCGCGCTCCAGGCCTGCAGCTGGATGCCGTGCTGCTGGCAATGCTCCATCGTGCCGGCCCAGGCCAGCGCGCCAGGGCGGCTGCCAGCCTGGCGGTCGTTGAAACAGGTGGCCGCGTCCAGCGGCTCCAAGTGGCCCAGGCCGAGTTCGAGTTGGTTGACGACCAGCGGTTGCGCCAGCGCGTGACCCAGCCAGGCCATCTGGCCGCCGTTCATGTTGGACACGCCGAAATGCGCGACCTTGCCCGCCGCGCGCAGGCGCTGGAAGGCCTCGGCGATCTCGTCGGGCTGCATCAGCGGATCGGGGCGGTGCAGCAGCAGGATGTCCAGGCGCTCGGTGC
>NZ_VOSR01000111.1:0-8698 GCF_007997345.1 Mitsuaria sp. TWR114 | reverse complement strand
GCGCCAGGCGCTGCTGGCCCGCGCGCGCGAGCTCGGCGCGGTGATCGTGGAGGACGACTACGACGGCGAGTTCCAGTTCGAGCCCCATGCGCAGGACGCGCTGCAGACGCTCGATCGCGAGGGGCGGGTCTTCTACGTCGGCACGTTCTCGAAGAGCCTGTTCCCGTCGCTGCGCAAGGGTTTCGTGGTGACGCCGCCCTGGGCGCGCGATGCCCTGGTGGACATCCGGCGCACGAGCGATTCACACGGCGACGCGGTGACCCAGGCGACGCTGGCCGCCTTCATCGCGGACGGGCATCTGGCGCGCCACATCCGCCGCATGCGGCCGATCTACCGGCAACGCCGGGAAGCGCTGGTCAAGGGACTGGACGCGGCGCTGGGCCGCTGGGTGGAGGTGCTGCCCGGCGCGGCCGGCCTGCACCTGAGCGTGCGGGCCCGCCGGCCGGCGGCGATGCCGGTGCTGCTGGACACGGTCCAGCAGCACATGCCGGGCGTCCTGCCGCTGTCCGCGTACGCGCTGGGCAAGCCCTCGGTGCACGGGCTGTGCATGGGCTACGGCTGCGTCGAGGTCGAGCAGATCGTGCAGGCGGTGCGGGCGGCGGGGCGCTCCCTGGAGCGGTCACAGCCATGAAGGACAGGAATGAGGCGCTCCAACACCTCAGGGCGCATCGCCGCCCAGCCCGCTGCAGCTGGTTTCCTGCAAATCACAGATCTTGTCGACCCAGGCCCGGAAACGGCCAGCAGGCAGGCCTTGTCGAGCGGGCGGGCTGACTTGCAGCTTCTCGCGAATCTCGGCGGGCAGTCGGCCCTCCGAGAACTCCACTTGCGCCCACTTGCCCATGCAGGCCGCCAACCGGCCGCCGTCCATCATGGCGCTGCTGTCGAAGGTGTCGCCGTCCCGGAACCGCAGGACTTCCGGCGCACTGGCGAGCGGCGCTGCCCTGCCCACGTTGGCCTGTGACTTCACGATCAAGCGGCTGCCGCTCACCCATCCTTCGCCCTTGTACATGGGGCGCTCGGGCTGACCGGTCATGTCCGCGTTGTCGCGAGCGTTGCGGATGAGGAACCATCCGTTGTCGGACGCGACGACCTCGACTTCGGCACGGGTCCGATAGCCTTGCTCCGGATCGACATGAACCGGTAGCAGCTTGCCCAGGATCTTGGCCTTGGCGTTTGGCGCCGCACGGACGTTCAGGCCGGCGGGGTCGGTCTCCTGGACGAATGCCCCGATCTCGCATTGACTGCGAGCCGATGTCGGCGAGCTGGCCAAAGCCGTCCCGGCCCAGGTCAAGGCCACCAAGGCAGCGAGGGCCCGGAACGCGGGCTTGAAGGTCCGATCAGTCGCCATCGATGAGCACATAGTGAAAGGTCTTGATGCGTCCCAGGGAAGCGAGGAAGGCGCCGTACCGGTTGTCGGGAACCGTCTGGCAACCCGCGGACCAGGTGTTGCGGTTGGCCTGGATGCCGCCGCGATGGATGTACATCGAGGTGCCGGCGCCCTTCAGGTCGATGCGGTTCGGGTCGCTCGCGTTGAATCGCCCGTCACCGTTGGTGTCCCGCTCGGCGACCTGCGCCGACAGCGATTGGAACGCGCGCGCGTCCATGTACCCACCGTCCTTCTCCGCGAAAAGGTAAGTGCCGGCGCGCAGACGGCCCGCGTCGAGGATGCCATCGCCATTGACGTCCGCGCCCTCGATCTTCTTGAAGGTCACGCCGGCATAGCGAGGATCGACCCGCCCTCCGCTGGCCACAGGCTTGGCGCGCTGCGAGTACTGCGCGCCCGGTTCCGTGCAGGCGGGGAAGACGCGAACGCTGTGAAGTCCGGCGGCGCCGTTCAGGACGACGATGTCGTCGTCGTACACCCCGCGACCCTTGTTGTCCAGCGTGGACGTGTCCCGCCTGAGACCGACGATGGTCAGCCGTCCTTCGCGCAGACCCGCCGCCGCGGCACGCGACCCGCGTTGCAGCACCAGACTGGCGCAATAGGCATAAGACGAACGAGGGGGCGTGCCCTGCAGTCGCATGAGTCGGGGCCGCTGCGCGACTTCTGCGGACCACTGCATCAGAAGCGCGGCACCGTTCGGGCGAGTGCTCAGCAGCGCCCGGGCGCGCCAAGTCAGACGCTGGTTGGCGATCCGCGCAGCGGCTGCCTGTAGCTCGGGCCGTAACGACGTGGTGCTCTCAGACCACTCTCGAAGCGCATCATCTGGCGCAGCCTCCGCCTTGAGGGCGAATTGCTCGGCCAATCCTTCGAGGTCAGGATCCAGCGATGAAGAAGCAGCGGGCATGCGATGTCCAAAGGGAGCGAAGGCAGAGCCAACGGATGACGCATTCTGCGGAGAAGAAGCCGTCACGAACAGGACGAAGGTCATCCCGTTCGTTGTTCCGTCGAGTCGAACGCCCCGGCTGCGGGCGCGCCTGGAGACTGGCGCAATCCAGACCGGCCCGATTCCTCGTCGCCGACGACCCCTCAGGCCACCGCCGGCATCACCGTGCCCACGCACGGCCCGAAGCCGATCGCGCGCCGCCCTGGCGCCTCGCAGCGGCCGACCAGCGCCACGCTGTCGCCGTCCTGCAGGAAGGTGCGCTGCTCGCCGCCGGGCAGCGTGATCGCCTGCTTGCCGCCCTGGGTCAGTTCCAGCAACGAGCCGCCCTGGTCGGCCGCGGGACCGGACATCGTCCCCGAGCCGAAGAGATCCCCCGGCTGCAGGTTGCAGCCATTGCTCGCGTGGTGCGTCAGCATCTGCGCGATCGTCCAGTAGGCATCGGCGAAGTCCGAGGCCATCAGCTTCGCGGGCGCCTGGCCCGCGTCGCGCATCGCGCGCGTCTGCAGGTGGACCTCCAGACGGATGCCGATGGCGCCGCGCTCGCGGTTGGCGGCGCCGTCCAGGTAGGGCAGCGGCCGCGGATCGCCGTCGGGCCGCGTGAAGGCGCGCCGGAACGGCGCCAGCGCTTCCATCGTGATCACCCACGGCGAGATCGTCGTGGCGAAGCTCTTCGCCAGGAACGGACCCAGCGGCTGGTATTCCCACGCCTGCAGGTCCCGGGCGGACCAGTCGTTCAGCAGCACCAGGCCGAACAGGTGCTGCTCCGCCTCGTCGATCGGGACCGGACGGCCCGGCTCGTTGCCGGTGGCCACCAGCGCGCCGACCTCCAGCTCATAGTCCAGCCGCTTGACCGGCCCGAAGCCCGGCGCTTCGGCCTCGGGCGCCTTGGTCTGGCCGAGCGGGCGGCGGAAGATCTGCCCGCTGACGCCGATCGACGACACGCGCCCGTGGTACCCGATCGGAACCCACTTGTAGTTGGGCAGCAGCGGGTTGTCGGGGCGGAAGAGTTTGCCCACGGCCGTCGCATGATGGATGCCGGCGTAGAAGTCGGTGTAATCGCCGATGCGGCAGGGCAGCGTCATCTCGACCTCGCTCATCGGCTTGAGCGCCGGCGCCAGCTGGGCGGCCTGTTTCGGTCCCGCATCGTCCTGGAGCGCCGCGACGAGCTCATGCCGCAGCTGCCGGCGCAGGCCGGGCCCGATCGCCATCAACGGATTCAGGCCGTGGCCCTCGCAGGTGCGCAGGACCGCGCCGAGCGCGTCCGACAGCGCGCCCAGCTCGGCCGCGGCGATCAGGTCCAGCACCTGGTCGCCGATCGCCGTCACCGGACGGAAGGCGCCGGTCGAGCCGGCGGCGCGGGCCATGCCCAGCGGCAGGTTCTGGATCGGGAAGTCGGTGTCCGCGGCATTCGCGGACGCGACCCAGCTGCGCAGCGCCGGGTCGTGGGTGTGGTCGAGGTCGGTCATCGGATCAGGTCTTTCGTTGTTCGTGTGCTTGAAAGCGCTCTCGGAGCGCGAGCGGCGACGCTCACGCCGGCTTGAACTTGTCCTTCAGCCCGCCCCAGCAGGCGGCATAGTCCGCGTCGAGCGCGCCACCACGCAGCGCCCATTCGGACGGGCGGAAGCGCCAGCGGCTCTCGAACATGAAGGCCAGCGTGTGATCGAGCTTCTGCGGCGTGAGGGTCCGCGTGCTCGCCGCCTCGAAGGCATCGGCGTCCGGGCCGTGCGGCACCAGGCAGTTGTGCAGGCTGGCGCCGCCGGGGCGGAAGCCCTCGGGCTTGGCGTCGTACTGGCCGTGGATCAGGCCCATGAACTCGCTCATCACGTTGCGGTGGTACCAGGGCGGACGGAAGGTGTCCTCCTGCACCAGCCAGCGCGGCGGAAAAATCACGAAGTCGCAGTTGGCGGTGCCGGGCGTGTCGCTGGGCGAGGTCAGCACGGTGAAGATCGACGGATCGGGATGGTCGAAACTGATCGAGCCGATCGTCATGAAGTGCGCGGTGTCGTACTTCAGCGGCGTCAGGTTACCGTGCCAGGCGACCACGTTGAACGGCGTCACCGCCTGCGCGTTGCGCCACAGCGCGCCGCCGGTCTTGCGGATGACCTCGTAAGGCGCACCATCGGGCTCGTGCGCGGCCGCGGGAGCGAGGAAGTCGCGTGGATTGGCCAGGCCGTTGGAGCCGATCGGGCCGAGCTCCGGCAGCCGGAACGCGGCGCCGTAGTTCTCGCAGACATACCCGCGGGCCGCGCCGTTGTGCGCCTCGACCCGGAAGGTCACGCCGCGCGGGATCAGCGCGATCTCGCCGGGCACGACGTCCAGCACGCCCATCTCCGTCGTGAGCCGCAGCCCGCCCTGCTGCGGGACGATCAGCATCTCGCCGTCGGCATTCATCAGCGCGCGGCGCATCATCGGACGGTTGAAGGCGTAGATCAGCGCGGCCATGCCGGTCTGCGCATCGGGGTCGCCGTTGCTGACGATGGTCTTGAGGCTGTCGATGAAGTCGACGCCAGTCGCGCCCGGCTGATCGTCCGGCATCGGGAACGGATGCCAGCGCAGCGGGTCGGGCGGCGCCGCGACACCGCCGGCGGCGCCGCTGGTCCAGAACGGCTGCTCATAGGCATGGAAGGCGCCGGTCACCACCGACGGCTGCCGGCGGTACAACCAGGTGCGGCGGTTCTCGACCCGGGGCGCGGTGAAGGCGCTGCCCGAGAGCAGCTCCGGGTAGAGGTCCATCGGCGCGCGCTGCGGGCTGTTGCGGCCGCGCGGCAGGGCGCCGGGGATCGCCTCGGTCTCGAACTGGTTGCCGAAGCCGCTCTGGTAGCGGGGCGCGTTCGGCGCGGCGGCGCCGGGCTCGGTCGCGCGAAGGGGCTCAGGTGCGTTCATGCGGGTCCTCGTGGGAAGCGAAGCCAGCGGGCGGGGCATCGCTGGAAGTGGAACGGGCGGCCGCGGACAGCGCTTCAAGCAGCACGTCCTGACGGCCGATGTGGTTGGCAAGCAGCAGGATCAGCCGCGCGTTGAAGGCGTGGCTCTGCGCGGGTTCGAGACCTTGATGCGCGGCGAGCAAGGCTTCGTAGAAGTCGTCGCCGGCGTCGAAATTGGGCGAGGTGATCAGCGGCATGCGGGCGTCTCCTCGAGGGCGGCATCCTGCGCCAGCGCACGGCGCAGGGCCGATTGGAGTTCGGCCGCGGTCGGGTGGTGGAGACGGGCGCAGACGTGCTGGTCCGGACGCAGCAGAACCACAAGGCCCGGCTCGGCGTCGTAGCGAGCGCGGACCAGGCCGTGAGGGTCGGACGCGTCGTTGATGCGCAGGAGCACAGGCACGTCCTCGTGCGGGAGGTGGGGCAGGTCCGGCAGTGGGCGGACTGCCACGTCTACCTGCGGGAGGCCAGGCGCGGGCTCTCCACGGGGCATGGGGGATCCCTCCTGGACCCCCAAGCCCCATTCCGGCCCCAGTGAGACTCGCTGTTCGCCCTTCGTGGGGGGCGGGGTGTCGAAGACCAGGGCGGTGAAGCGGCCCGGACGCATCTGGCGCAGCAGCCAGTCGTCATGGCCATCGATGCGGATCGGTGCGTCTGGTGCGGGTTGGCCGTATTGCGTCGTTGGCACCGACAGGCGGCCGCTGTTGACCAGGCGGCGGGCGAAGTCGAAATCCTTGGCCAAGGTCAGCGTGGCGTCGCGGAAGACGCGGCTGATCTCGCTCTTGGGAGTGATGAAGTCGGTGGAGCGCGTGGAGTGCAGGAGGTTCTCGTCCGCCGCGAGCTCACGCTCGCGGGCGTAGCCGTCGAGCAGCGCGAGCGGGGCGCGGCCCTGCACGACGGCCGCCAGCTTCCACGCGAGGTTGTCCGCGTCCTGGATGCCGGAGTTGGCGCCGCGCGCGCCGAAGGGCGAGACACCATGCGCTGCGTCGCCGGCGAAAAGGATGCGGCCATGGCGGAAGCTGTCCATGCGCATGCAGGCGAAGGTGTAGACGCTGGCCCAGACGAGCTCGATGTCCGGCACCGCACCGTCGCCGCCCGCGGCGCGCGAGGCCTCCCTCATCAGCGTGCGCACCCGCGGCAGGATGCGCTCGGGTTGCTTCTCCAGCTCCGGATCGGCATCCCAGCCGAGCTGGAAGTCGATGCGCCAGACACCGTCGGGCTGGCGGTGCAGCAGCACGCTCTGGCCGGGGTGGAAGGGCGGGTCGAACCAGAACCAGCGCTCGGCGGGGAAGGGCGCGTTCATGCGCACGTCGGCGATGAGGAAACGATCCTGGAAGGTGCGACCGTGGCTCTCCTGGCCGATCAGGCGGCGGACCGTCGAGCGCGCGCCGTCACAGGCGACGACATGATCGGCCAGCAGCGTGTAGGGGCCGTCCGGCGTCTCGAGGGTCAATGCGACGTGGTCGTCGCGCGCCTCGACGCCGGTGACGCCGTGGTGCCAGCGCAGGTCCAGCAGCGGCAGTTCGAGCGCGCGCTCGACGAGGAAGCCCTCGACGTAGTACTGCTGCAGGTTGACGAAGGCGGGGCGCTGGTGGCCGGACTCGGCCAGGAGGTCGAACTGGTAGACCTGCGCGTCGCGGAAGAACACCCGGCCCACGCCCCAGGAGACGCCCTTGTCGACGAGCCGCTGACCGCAGCCCAGCCGGTCGAGGATCTCCAGTGTCCGTTTGGCGAAGCACAGCGCGCGCGAGCCGACCGACAGCCGGCCGTCGTTGTTCAGCAGCACGACCGGCACGCCCTGCAGCGCGAGGTCGATCGCCGCGCACAGCCCCACCGGCCCCGCGCCCACGACGACGACCGGATGCCGCGCCACGTCGCCGCGCGCATGCGCGTCCTGGTCCGCGCTGCGACGGTACGGATAGACGATGCGCTGGTAGTCGACCTCAGGCGACACCACGGTCGGGTTGGCATTCATCGAAGTGTTCCTGGCCCAGCGGCCAGCCGCCCGGTCTTCCATGGAGATCCCTTCAGCCGGTCGAATTTCCCTGGATCAGCAGTCAGCCGGTCGGACTCCCTCTCCCGCTTGCGGGAGAGGGTGGGGGTGAGGGCCATCAGCCTTCCAAGGTCCTCCACATTTCCTGATCCCGCTCCGCCGTCCAGACCCTCGGATCGCGGAACTGCGTCACCTCGTCATAGCAGCGCGTCACATCGAAGGGCATGCAGTGATCAAAGATGACCCAGTGCCCGTACTTCTGCTTCATGACCGCGAAGGTGTCCTTGTAGACGGCGTTCAAGTCCTTGCCTGCCGCCACGCCGGCCTTCACCGACGCATGCAGGTCGGCGATGAAGCTGCGGGTCCCCGCCAGCCCCTGCGCGACCGACTCCGGCGTCGTCAGCGCCGCGCCACGCCCTGGGACCAGCGCCCGCGGCTCCAGCCGGGCGATGTTGTCCAGCGTCTGCGGCCAGTCCGCGAAATACGCATCGCCGGCATACGGCGTGGCGTCGAACTCGACCAGGTCGCCGGAGAAGAGGATCTTCTGCTCCGGCAGCCAGGCGACGGTGTCGCCCTTCGTGTGCCCGCGGCCGAGCTGCAGCAGTTGCACCTCCAGCCGGCCCAGCCAAATGCTCATCGCGCCCTGGAAGGTGATCGTCGGCCAGGTCAGCCCGGCGGGCACCGATTCGACATTGCGGAACAGGCGCGGGAAGCGGCCGATCTCGCTGGCCTTGTCCTGCTCGCCGCGCTCGACGATGAGGTCGTAGGTGTCGCGGCTGGCGATCACCTGCTCTGGCGCATAGGCGGAGGCGCCCAGCACCCGGACCGCGTGGTAATGGCTGAGCACCACGTACTTGATCGGCTTGTCGGTGACCTCGCGGATGCGGCGGATGACGTCCTGCGCCATCACCGGCGTGGCCTGGGTGTCGACGACCATCACCGCGTCGTCGCCAATGATGATCCCGGTGTTGGGATCGCCCTCGGCCGTGTAGGCGTAGGCGTTGTCGCTGAGCTTGACGAAGGAGACCTGCTTCTCCTCGACGTCGGCGTGGCTGGCGAACTGCTTGGTCGGCTGGGTCATGAGGTCTCCTGGCGTCTGCTTGCGAAATTCAGCAAAGCAGAATTGATTTGTTGATCGCGAATATAGCCGGTTGGCTGAATGTGTTCAACAATGCTGAATCGCGGCGGGCGCGGCCGCGATGGATACTGCGCCCCGCCATTGACCGAGACAAGCATGAGCACCGAAGACACTGCCGACGACCGAGATGAGCGCGAGGACCGCGAGGACCGGCGCGGCATCCAGAGCATCGAGGTCGGCGGCCGGCTGCTGAAGGCCGCTGCGGCGCGCGGCCAGCCGCTGCCGCTGAAGGCGCTGTCCCAGGCCGCCGGCATGAGCCCGGCCAAGGCGCATCCCTACCTGGTGAGCTTCTGCAAGCTCGGGCTGATGCGGCAGGACCCGG
>NZ_VOSR01001109.1:0-2534 GCF_007997345.1 Mitsuaria sp. TWR114 | reverse complement strand
CGAAAGAAACCTGGATGGCGCTGCACCTGGACTGGAACGACGAGGCCGCGCAGCTGGTGATCGAGGCGATGGGCGTGCTGGCGGCCGCCGTGGTGGCGCTGCAGATCGCGCAGACGATCACCGAGGAAGAGGTGATCCGCAGCGCCCACATCAGCGCGCCCACGCGGGTGCGGCGTTTCCTGTCGCGCTTCATGGTGGTGATCGTGGTCGCGCTCGCGATCGAGGCGCTGGTGGCGACCTTCCGCTCGGCGCATTCGGACTCGACGCTGCTGCTGCACGCGGCGGCGATGGTGCTGGCGGTGGGTGCGCTGCTGACGGGCTGGGGCCTGTTCATCCGCCTGAACCGCGCCGCCGAGGAACTCGAGCCCGAGGCGATGCAGGAGGCCAAGCGGGAGGATCACAAGCTCAAGTGAGCGAGTCGCCCACCGGGCCACCTGCCCGGCCGCCCCGAGCCCAGTTGCTCAATCGTTCTCGAACGGCATCGTGTCCAGGAAGTCCTGCGCCTCGACCTTGCGGGCGACCAGGCGCGCGCAGCCCTTGAGCCGGGACAGGTCCTCGGTCTGCAGGCCCGGGTTCGGGTGCGCGCTGAAGCAGCACACGGTGCCGAAGATGCGGCCGTCGGACAGCACGACCGGCGCGCTCAGGTGGGCGCCGATCGGGATCGGCGTCGGCGGCAGCTGCAGCGCCTCGGCCAGCGCCGACGCGTTCGTCATCAGCTGCGGCGCGCGGCCCTCGACGATGCGCTGGCAGTAGCTCTGCTCCAGCGGCGCCGAATCGCCCACCTGCACGCCGATCTCGGACTCGCCGTCGACGAAGCGGAACACCCGCTCGCCCTCCAGGAACTCGGACACGAACACCACGTCCATGCCCAGTTGCTCGCGCAGGCCGCGCAGCACCTGGGTGATGCGCGCGTCGAGCTCCGGATCGAAGCCGTCCGAGGTGGCGGCGAGCAGCTCGGAGATGGCGACATCGAGGGACTGGGCGGTGAACGGACGGTCGTACATCGGGGCGAAGGGTTGGAAGGGGGACGGCGGAGACAGGCGGTCGATGCTACTCATCCACCGCGCGGCGTCCCCGTGGCGCCGAGGCGCGCAGGTTACCGCGTGTAGCAGGACCTCGCGGCCTCAGGTGCCGCGCGTCAGGCGATAGAGCCCCACGTCGACGCGTCCGGCCAGGAATCCCGCCTCGCAGTAGCTCAGGTAGTAGGTCCACAGCCGCTGGAACGGCAGGTCGAAGCCCTGCGCCTCGATCGCCGGCCACTCGGCCAGGAAGCGCCGGCGCCATTCCGCCAGCGTCCTCGCGTAATCGCGGCCGAAGCGGGCCTCGGTGTGGAAATCCAGCCCGGCGCGCGCCGCCTCCCGGGCCATGCGCTCGGGCGTGGGCAGCATGCCGCCAGGGAAGATGCAGCGCTGGATGAAGTCCGGACTGGCGCGGTAGCGCTCGAAGTGCGCCTCGTCGATCGTGATGGCCTGCAGCACCGCCCGGCCGCCCGGCTTCAGCCGGTCCCGCAGGGTGGCGAAGTAGGTCGGCGAGGCCTACTGGCCGACCGCCTCGATCATCTCGATGGAGACGATGCGATCGAAGCGCCCCTCGATGTCGCGGTAATCCTGCAAGCGCAGGTCGACCTGCGCGGCGACGCCCCATTCGTCCGCGCGCTGCTGCGCGAAGGCGAGCTGCTCGGTCGACAAGGTCACGCCGACGACCTCCACGCCGCAGCGCCGGGCGAGCGTCGCCGCCAGCGTGCCCCAGCCGCAACCGATCTCGAGCACCCGCTGGCCCGCGCGCAGGTCCAGCAGCTCGACGATGCGGTCGAGCCGCCGCGCCTGCGCGGCCTCCAGCGAGGCGTCGGCCGGCGTCGCGGCCCCATCTGCGCAAGACATGTCCCCCGCAGCGGTCTCTTCACCGCCGTACATCGCGCTCGAGTAGAGCATCGAGTCGTCCAGCCACTTCGCGTAGAACCGGTTGCCCAGGTCGTAATGGGCGGCGATGTTGTGGCGGCTGCCGCGCCGCGTATTCGCATTGGCGCGATGGCGCCACCGCGAGAGCCAGCGCGCCGGGCCGCGCGTCGCGGTCACGCCGCCCAGCGCCGCCTCGTTGGCAACGCCGAACATCAGCAGCGCGGTCAGGTCGGGCGAGCTCCAGTCGTCGTCGCGGTAGGAGAACGCCAGCCCGAGGTCGCCCTCCATCAGCAGGCGCAGCACCGGCCGCCACCGATGCAGGCGGAGTTCCGCGCGCGGTCCCGGCGCGGGGCCGGTGACCTCGAGCCGCCGGCCATCCGGCCAGATGAGCGTCAGGCGGCCATGCCGGACCCGCGCCAGCCACCGTCGCAGTGGCGCCTGCCACGCCGGGAGCGGATCGCCCGCCAGCGTGGCGCCGACGACGGCAGTCGCGGGGCGCGGTCAGGATCGAACTGGTGTCGTGATGCATGAGGGTCTCGTGGGTCGGTCTCGGGAAGTCGGTCATGGCAAGGACGAAGGAACGTCGTCCCGCCGCACCACGGTCAGCGGCGAGGCCGGCGCGGCGGGCCGTTCATG
>NZ_VOSR01001108.1:0-565 GCF_007997345.1 Mitsuaria sp. TWR114 | reverse complement strand
GCGGGCGACCCAGCGCTGGCGGTCTCGCGCAGCATCAGGCACTGCGGGTCGAACCAGCGGCCCTGGTACAGCAGGCGGCCGAGCTTCATGCCGTTCATGCGGTACTGCTCGATCGTGTCCTCGTTGTGGATGCCGGTGACCAGGCGCTCGTAGGCGATGTGCAGCAGCGCCATGCCGGGGGCTTCGTAGATGCCGCGCGACTTGGCTTCGATGATGCGGTTCTCGATCTGGTCGCACATACCCAGGCCGTGGCGGCCGCCGATGCGGTTGGCTTCCATGAAGAGTTCGACCGCGTTCGCGAACTGCTGGCCGTTGAGCGCGACGGGCACGCCTTCCTCGAAGCGCACGGTCACGTCTCGGCCTTGATCGCGACGTCGTCCTTCCAGAAGGCCACGCCCATGATCGGGTTGACGATGTTCATGCCCTTGTTGAGGAACTCCAGGTCCTTGGCCTCGTGGGTGGCGCCCAGCATGTTGGAGTCGGTCGAGTAGGCCTTCTCCACGCTCATCTTGTAGTCGAAGCCATTGGCGATGAGGTATTCGCTCATCTCCTTGCGGCCGCCGAG
>NZ_VOSR01001107.1:0-529 GCF_007997345.1 Mitsuaria sp. TWR114 | reverse complement strand
AAGCCCAGCACGTCCTCGCGGCGCAGGCGCTTCAGGCTGGCCGTCGTCTGCACCGGCTGCGCGCGGCCCCAGCACTGCCGCCGTGCCGCCCAGGGCGCCAGCAGCAGCGCATCGGCGCGCCGCAGCACCAGCGCGTCGAGCGCCCGGCTGCGGATGTGCTCGAGCGCCTCGAAGGCCAGCAAGGGCCGCTGGGTCAGGTCGGCCATCAGGTTGACCGCGTCGTCGCATTGGTCCGGCAGCGCTTCCAGTGCCAGCTCGCAGGTGGACGGCGTCAGCGCCAGCCGCAGTGGCAGGCCGAGCAGGTCGCCCGCGTAGGCGATGTCGGCCGATTCCATCTCGTCGCCGTCGCGCTTCGCGCCCTGCGCGAGCATCGACAGCGCCACCTCCGCCAGGCCTTCCTTGCCGGCCGGATCGCGCAGCCAGCCGCCCTCGCCGATCAGGCGGATCGCGGTGCGCGGCGCTCCCGGCATCGGCAGCACGATGACGCGCAGCCCGTTCGGCAGCCTGGCCTGCTCGATCGCCAGCGGCG
>NZ_VOSR01001106.1:0-532 GCF_007997345.1 Mitsuaria sp. TWR114 | reverse complement strand
TGGCCTTCTGGATCACCGGCCGTCGGCCATCGATCGGAGAACGGCACCCCCAGCTCGATGACGTCGGCGCGGCCTGGGCCATCGCCAGCATCAGCTCGACCGTCACGTCGGCATACGGATCGCCGGCGGTGACGTAGGGAATCAGCGCCTTGCGGCCCGCGGCGGCCAGCCGCTCGAACGTGGCCTGGATGCGGCTCATTGGGCACCTCCCTTCACGGCGTGGCCGGCCATCGAGGGCCGGTCGAAATACTCGGCGCCCGACAGGTCGGCGACGGTGCCGATGTCCTTGTCGCCGCGGCCGGACAGGTTCACCAGCAGGTGCTGGTCGGGGCGCATCGTCGGCGCGAGCTTGATCGCATGCGCGAGCGCGTGGCTCGATTCCAGCGCCGGGATGATGCCCTCGGTGCGGCACAGCCGATGGAAGGCGGCGAGCGCCTCGGCATCGGTGGCGCCGACGTACTCGGCGCGGCCGATGTCCTTCAGGTAGGCGTGCTCGGGCCCGACGCCCGGATAGTCCAGGCCGGCGGAGATC
>NZ_VOSR01001105.1:0-1967 GCF_007997345.1 Mitsuaria sp. TWR114 | reverse complement strand
GCCGGTGCGTTTCGTCAGCGAGGCGCCGATCGCCGTCACCGACACGCGGCTGGCCGCGCTGTGCACGCTGCGGCTGGAGCGGGACCCGCTGATCGCGCCGGAGCGCGACCTCCATTACGTCACCCGCGCGAAGGTGGCGCGTCCGGTCGCGGACGGCCGCACCGTCTGGCCGCTCTTCGGCGCCGCCGGCGGCGCGGGCGCGGAGGACGCGCGCATCGGGCTGGCGGTGGCGTCGCCGCTGCTGGCGCTGCGCGAGGGCGATCGCGAGATCCGCGTGATCCTGCGCCAGACCTCCTCCGGCGCCGCGCCGGACCTGCGCGGCCTGCGCGACGCGGCGCTGCGAGCCGACTCGGCGCCGGCCTTCCGCGACGCCTTCGGCGACCTGCTGCCGCAGTGGCTGCTGGCCGACGGCCCGGCGGCCAGCACGAGCGGCGCGAGCGGCACGAGTGCCACGACGGGTACGGGCGTTGGCGGCGTCGAGATGGACGTCGACGACCTGTCGGAGGCCGACTGGACCGCGCTGCGCCATACCGCGCATCGCCTGACCGGCAACGGCCTGCCGGCGCTGTTCACGGTCCCGGCCGGCCTCATCGCGCGCTGGTCTTCGACCGGCTGCTGCAGGGCGCCTTCCGCGTCAGCCTGAGCACGCCGTCGGGCTGGCACGCCGTCGAGGCGCGGCTCGAACGCGCCGCCGGCGCCGGCCTGTCGCTGTTCATCCGGCTGCGCGCCGACGCGCCGCCGGTGACCGGCTGCGACCCGGCGGTGCATGGCGCCGAATGGCCCACGCGGCTGCCGGTGCTGCGCCTGGAGCTGGCCACGCAGGCGCGGCTCTATCCCTACTCGCTGCTGGCCCGGCTGCCGCTGGCCGAGGTCGACCTGCGGGTGAAGGCGCGCGGCGTGCGCGACGTGCGGCTGGCCAACAACCTCGGCCGGCTGGATCCCTCGAAGGCCTTCGCGCCCTTCGGCCCGCTGCCGGGCCTGTCGTCCTACCTGGTCGTCGGCTCGCCCGAGGCCGCGCGCAAGACCCTGGACCACCTCTCGCTGGACCTCGAATGGGGCGGCCTGCCCAACGAGCCGGGCGGTTTCGACACCCACTACGCCGGCTACGCCGGCCCGGCCGGCAAGGAGCTGCGGCAGGGCCAATTCAGCGTCGAGATCGCCTGGCTGCGCGACGGCCAGTGGCAGGACTGCGCCAACCGCTCCGCCCGACAGCCGCTGTTCGCCGGCACCAATGCCGCCGGCGAGCTGATCGCGACGCAGCACATCGAGCTCGATCCGGGCTCGGTGCGCAAGCTCAGCCGCGCCACCGAGGAGGACTGGTCGACGATGGCGATGCCGCGCAACGGCCTGTGCCGGCTGCAGCTCAGCGGCCCGCGCGCCGCCTTCGGGCACACCGCCTACCCGGTCGAGCTGGGCGCGACGGTGGCCGCCAACGCGCGCACGCGCCGGCCGCGTCCGCTGCCGAACCCGCCCTACACGCCGGTGATCGAGCAGCTCTCGCTGAACTACGAGGCGGCCAGCGTCATCGCGCTGGACCGCGACGACGACCCGCCCGAGGGCGTCGACGGCGAGCGCCTCTTCCACCTGCATCCCTTCGGCCTGCAGACGCTGCTCTCGGCCGTCTCCGGCGGCGGACACGGGCTGCTGCCGCGGCTGGGCGCCGACGGCAACCTCTACCTCGGACTGAGCGGGTCGGACCCGGGCGGCGTGCTGACGCTTCTGTTCCAGCTGCGCGAGTCCTCCGCGCGCGGTCCCCTCAATGGCACCCGTGCGCGCGCGCTGCAGTGGTGGACGCTGGCCGACGACGACTGGCGCCCGCTGCCGCCGACCCGCGTGCTGGGCGACACCACGCATGGCGGCCTGACCTCCGGCATCGTCACGCTGGACCTGCCGCGCGACATGAGCACCACCCACACCGTGATGCCGGCCGGGCTCTACTGGCTGCGGCTCTCGGCGACGAGCGACTT
>NZ_VOSR01001104.1:0-888 GCF_007997345.1 Mitsuaria sp. TWR114 | reverse complement strand
CGCTCCTCGGCCTCGGCGCGGATCTCGGTGCAGATGCGCACCAGGTCGCGGCGCGCGGCGTCGGGATGGCGTTCGCAGAAGCTCAGCAGCTCGCCGGTCCGCAGCTGCTCGGCGACGGCGATGCCGCGGCGGCCCGGATCCAGGCCGACGAGGTGGCGGACGCGGACCTCGGGGCCGTATTCGCGGCGGGCGCCGGGCTCGTCGTTCAATCCCACCAGCGTGCGCCGGAACAGCGGCATCGCCTGGCGCAGCGAGCCGGACTCGCCGGTGTACGCGGGCAGCTTCAGGTCCTCGAGCAGGGCGTCGAGCGCGGGCAGGCCGTCGAGTTCCGTGACCAGCGGGCCGTCGCAGGCGGTGACGCGGCGCTCGCGACCCAGCGGCTGGCAGCCCTGGCTGACGCGCGAGATCCAGCGCACCTCCGGTCCGAGCGCCAGGCCCGACAGGCCGCCGGCGAAGACGCCGTCGGCGATCTGCACCGCGTCGTCACCGCCGCTCACCAGGCCGCCGAACAGGTAGCCGCTGCTGCAGCGCTGGGCCAGCTCGCCGATCAGCTCCTGCAGATCGGGCGTGCCGCCGTCGGCGTGCAACAGCAGGCTGCGCGCCTCGCCCTCGGGCGGCAGCGGCTGGCGGCCGGAAAAGACGCGCCACTGGTCCGGCGGCAGGTCGCAGAGCATGACGACCAGCGCCGGCTCGTCGAAATACTCGACGCCGCTGGCGCTCACCGCCAGCGCCGACGCGCCGACCCAGCCGCAGCCGGGCCAGCGCTGGCGGACCTCGTCCAGCAGCGCCTGCGCCTGCGGCACGTAGGGGTGGGTCAGGTAGAGGAAGCCCAGCGTCGGCGTCATGCCGGCGCGCTGGCCCTCCAGCTGCGCGCCGGCCAGGGCCAGC
>NZ_VOSR01001103.1:0-1810 GCF_007997345.1 Mitsuaria sp. TWR114 | reverse complement strand
CAGCGGCGGCGCGATGCGCAAGCACCCGGTCTTCCCGTCCGACCTGCCGGGGCCGGTCGCCAATCCCGCCGTGCCGGAGATGCCGGTCCGGCTGAGCCCGCCGACCGGCGAGGAGCGCGAGCTCGGCTTCGACGGCCTGCGCGCGCGCGGCCTGGAGTGGCTGCAGGCGCTCGGCGGCGGCGTGTGGACCGACCACAACCTCCACGACCCCGGCATCACGCTGCTGGAGCAGCTGTGCTTCGGCCTCACCGACCTGGTCTACCGCGCCGGCTTCCCGGTGGCCGACCACCTGACCGGGCCCGACGGCACGATCGACTACGCCGGCCTGTCGCTGCATCCGCCGGCCGAGGTCTTTCCCTGCCGGCCGACGACGCCGGCGGACCATCGCCGCCACCTGCTCGACGCCGTGCCCGGCCTGGACGACGCGACGCTGATGCCGGACGCAGACAGCGGCCTGTACCGGCTGCGGCTGAAGCTGTCGCAGGACGGCGGCGGCGCGCCCGGCGCGGCGCCGTCGCCGGCCGCGGACCGCATCGCGGCGGCGCGCGCGGCCTACTTCGCCCGTCGCAACCTGGGCGAGGACCTGGCGCCGGACATCGTGCGCCTGCGCGACGTGCCCTGCGAGCTGCATGCCGACATCGACATCGCCGGGCCGCGCGACGGCGTGGACATCCTGGCCGAGGTCTACGACCGCTGCGCGCGTCACATCGCGCGGGCGGCCGTCTCGCGCACGCTGGACGAGCTGCTGCGCGAGGGCCGGTCGCTGGAGGACATCTACACCGGTCCTGCGCCGCGCCATGGCTTCATCGAGGACGCGCCGCCCTCCGAGGCCGGCCACGCGGCCGAGCGGCTGTTCCTGTCCGACCTCACCGCCGTCGTGCTGGCGGTGCCCGGCGTGGTCGACGCGCGCGTGATCGCGCTGCGCGCCGAAGGGCGCGGGGCGACGGCCGGCTCGGTCGAGTGGCGCGGCGAGGACTGGGCGCTGGCGCTGCGGCTGCCCGACCGCGACCAGCCCTCGACGATCACCGTGCGCCGGCGCGGCAATGCGGTGCCGGTGGCATGGAACGACCTGCGCCGGCGGCTGGAGGACCTGCGCGCCGCCGGCCGCGCGCACCAGGCGCGCGGCCAGGCCGGGCATGCGGCGCGCGCGGCGGCGCTGCTGCCGCTGGGCGTGCACCGGCGGCTGGACACCTATGTGTCGGTGCAGGACCACCTGCCGGCGATCTACGGCCTGGGCCGCTACGGCGTCCCGGCCTCCGCGCCGCCGCAGCGGCAGGCGCGCGCGAAGCAGCTCAAGGCCTACCTGGTGATGCAGGAGCAGGCGATCGCGCAGGGCCTGGCCCAGTTGCAGCACCTGCGGGCGCTGTTCTCGGTGGCGCCGGGCGCACGCCAGGGGCTGTGGTCGCAGCTGATCGGACCGGACGCGGTGCCGGCGATCGACCGGCTCTACCGACAGCCACCGCAGGCGGTGATGGACACGGTCTACCGGCCCTTCGACCGCTCCGCGAAGCGCAAGAACCGGGCGCTGGACCACCTGCTCGCGCTGCATGGCGAGACCTACACGCAGAACTCGATGCGGCAGTTCCTGGGCCACCTCGGGCCCGAGGAGGCGGAGACGCTGCTGCTCGAGAACAAGGCCACCTGGCTGCGCGACATCGTGACGCTGACCCGCGACCGCGCCGGCGGGTTCGACCCGGGGCGTCCGTCCTGGGACGCGCCGGACAACTGCGGCGGCCTGCAGCGCCGGGCCAGCCTGCTGCTGGGTTTCCGCCTGTGGCACGACCGGCCGCTGACGCGCGTGCTGCGCGAG
>NZ_VOSR01001102.1:0-768 GCF_007997345.1 Mitsuaria sp. TWR114 | reverse complement strand
GGCCGGCGGCGATGCCGGCGATCCGGCCAAGCTGCGGCTGCCGCTGCGTTATCGCCGCGCCTACCAGTTCATGATGGATCACCTGACCGATGAGCATCTGTCGGTGCGCCAGGTCGCCGCGCATGTCGGCGTCACCGAGCGCGCGCTGCAACTGGCTGGCGCCGCCTTCGACTTCAGCGCCTGGCTGCCGGTGGCGATGACGCGCGGCTGGATGGCGCGGGTCGAGACGGTCGAGCAGGGCGGGGGCGCCGACGCTTATGGCGTCGCGTTCCCCCTGCGGTTCACTCGCGGGGTCGGAAGGTGATGATCATCACCCGCGGCACGGTGCCGTCGGTGTCCGTCGGCAGCTTCTCCGTCTTGTCGAGCGCGCGCAGCACCGCGCCGTCGAAGTCGGGCAGGCCGCTGGACTTGACGATCTTGCGCGCCACGATCGTGCCGTCCGGGCCGGCGCGGACCTCGACCTCGGCCTCGGGGTTGGACGGACCGCCCGGGTCGGCGTAGATGATGTTGGGCCGCACGCGGGCCTTGATCCGGCCCGCGTAGTTGGCCGACGGGCCAGAGCTCTTCAGCGCCGTGCCGGTCGAGGTCGGTCCGCCGCTGGCGCCGGCCATGCCCTGGATGCGCCGCAGGTTCTCCTGGCGCTGCGCCTCGGCGCGGGCTTCCGCGTCCTTGCGGGCCTTCTCGGTCTTGGCCTTGTCGGCCTTCTCCTTGGCCTCGTCCTTCTTCGCCTGCTCTTCCTTGGCCTTGCGGTCGCGCTCCTTCTGCTCG
>NZ_VOSR01001101.1:0-18247 GCF_007997345.1 Mitsuaria sp. TWR114 | reverse complement strand
CGGCGGCAGGTCGCAGAGCATGACGACCAGCGCCGGCTCGTCGAAATACTCGACGCCGCTGGCGCTCACCGCCAGCGCCGACGCGCCGACCCAGCCGCAGCCGGGCCAGCGCTGGCGGACCTCGTCCAGCAGCGCCTGCGCCTGCGGCACGTAGGGGTGGGTCAGGTAGAGGAAGCCCAGCGTCGGCGTCATGCCGGCGCGCTGGCCCTCCAGCTGCGCGCCGGCCAGGGCCAGCGCCATGTGGGGGTCGGGATGGGTGGCGTGAGCCTGGAGGAAACGAGGCATGGACGGCCCTCGGGGGAACTGCGGGAGGCTCAGGGAGTCTTGCGTTTGGAAGCGGTCGTCTTGCGGGCCGGCGCGGCCTTGGCTGCCGACTTGGCCGCCGACTTGGCCGCCGCTCTGGGCGCGCGATCCGTCGATGCCTTCGCCGTGCCCTTCGCGGCGGAGGGGCGCGTCGCCGCGGGCCGACCCGACGGCGCGGCCGACGAGGCGGCGGCCGTGGACGCCGCCGTGGCGACCGAGGCCGCGGTCTGCGCGCTCTTCATCGCGTTGGCCGCGACCTGCGTGAATTGCTGGGTGAGGGCGTTCCACCACTGCATCGGGTCGGCGCCGGCAGGTTTGGCGCCGGGCGCCGCGGGCGCCTTGGCCGGCTCGGCGGCGTCCTCGGCCGGCTCGGCCTTCGATGCGGCCTCGGCGGCAGGCGATGAGGACGGCGCGGCCGTCGCGGTCTTCGAAGCCGGGGCCGGCGCGGACGACGGCGACGGCGACGAAGCGGACGACGCCCCCGGGAAGGGCGGCGGCACGGGGGTCTTCAGCGCATCCTTGAGGTCGGCCATCGGCACGTTCATCGCGTGCAGCGTGGACAGCGTCATGCGCTGCACCTCGAGCGCCTGGATGGTCGCGGTCAGCATGCGGGCGTTGTTCTCGAGCCAGAACTGCACGGTGCGCAGCTCGTCGATGCGCTTGTCCAGCTCCTGCGGGTCCAGCGTGGGGGCCACCCACTGGTTGAAGCCGGGGATCGCGGCGCCGGCGTTCTTCATCAGCCCCTGCAGGAAGTCGAAGCCAGGAACGAATTTGCTGAAGTCGGTGTCCGCCATGCTGTCTCCTCGGTGGGCTTGCGGCGACGCCTGCCTGGGCGCGGCCGTGAGCGTCGATCCTACGCCGCGGCGGGAGACCTCCGCGCAGGACGGGGCGAGGGTCGCCTCAGGTCGGGATGTGGTTCAGGTCGGCCCAGCCGGACCAGAGGATCTGGATGCCGATGCACAGCAGCACGAAGGCCATCAGCCGCATCATGACCAGGGTGCCGACCTCGCCCATGCGCATCAGCAGCCGGCCGCCGTTGCGGTAGACCAGGTAGACGACGGCCGCCGTGATGGCCGCGCCGATCGCGGCGATGCCGGCCTGCATCACGTAGGGGATGGGCGAGCGCGGGATCTGCGCGCCCAGCGCGATCGCCGCGGCGATGCTGCCCGGGCCGGTGGTCAGCGGGAAGGTGATGGGGAAGAAGCTGCGCCGCACGATCTCGGCCTCGCTGATGTCGCCGGGCGACGAATGCACCACGGCGGTCTGGACGTCGTCGGTCTCGTTGCGGGTCAGCATCACCCAGGCGCTGTAGGCCACCAGCAGGCCGCCGCCCACGCGCACCACCGGCAGCGAGATGCCGAACAGGTCCAGCACGTAGGTGCCCACCAGCAGCGACACCATGATCACCACCCAGCCGTTGATCGCGACCTGGCGCGACAGCCGCTTGAGGACCTTGTCGTCGCCGCCGGCCGCGCCGATGACGATCGGGGCCACGCCCACCGGATTGATGATGGGCAGCAGCGTCAGCGGCACCAGGAACAGCGATTGGAGGAAGGACGGCAGGGGGTCCAAGATGCGGGACTCCGAAGGGAAAAGGAAGGGTCTGACGGAAGGCGCCGCGGCGGGGCCGGGCGCGAAGGCGGCCCAGTGTGCCGCAACTCGGTCACCGCGATCCGGAGGGCGGCATCAGGGTTACCTCGAAGCCGTGCTCCCGCAGCAGCGCGGGCAGCGCCCGCGGGCCGGTCATGTGCATCGCGCCGACGGCCACCAGCAGCGATTGGCCGCGCTGGTGCAGCTCGGCGATCCGCTCGGCGAGCGCCGGGTTGCGACCGTCGTTGATGCGTCTCAGCGCCGTGCGGTCCGCGGCGTCGGTGACGCAATCGCACCACTCGGCGTAGCGGTTCAGCCGCGCCAGGTCGCCGCGGTCGTAGACGGCGACCATCGTGTCCAGCGTGCGCAGCAGCGTGGCGGGGCGCTCCAGCTGGCGCAGGTTGGCCCGCAGCTCGTGGCGGGCGGCGTCGACATCGGCGGGCAGCAGCGCCTCGAGCTGGCCCTGCAGCGTCTCCAGCGCCAGCACCGGCAGGCCGCGCTCGCGGGCCCACTGGCTCAGCAGCATCTCCTGGCCGTACCGCACGTCCAGCCCCAGCGCGCGGGCGCGCAGCAGCATGTAGGTGCTGGTCTGCAGCAGCGGATGCATCGTCGCGAGCGCGCCCGGCGGCAGGCAGACCGCGGCGGCCTGGGCGTCCAGGCGGCGGCGCAGCGAGGCGTCCAGCGGCAGCTCGGGCATCGGCGGCATCTGCCAGGCATCGCGGTCCAGCGGATCGAGTTCGAGCGCCACCGCGTCGACCTGCGCCAGAGCGGCGAGCAGGCGCGGTCCGGGCGCGGCCCAGGCGGGACGGCCGACATGCAGGCTGGCATAGAGGTAGGAGGTGCGGCCGTCGCGTTGCAGCGTCCACATCAGGCCGCGATCCTTGGCCAGTGCGGCCAGACGCGCGGCGGGCAGCGGCGCGGGCTCGGCGGGGCAGTTGGCCTTGGGCGGCGGCGCGGCCGCGGCAGGAGCGGCTTGCGCGGCGGTGCCGAGCAGCAACGCGAGCGTCAGCGGCAGGAGCACCGCTCGGCGCGCTACCTGGCTCAGTCGCGCGAGGCAGCGGAACACCAGTCGCGCGAGGCAGCGGAAGAGGAACGAGAGCAGCATGCCCGGCACGATGCCATAGAACATGGCGTGGGGGTCAGGCCTCGCCCTTGCGGAAGCCCATCGGGCGGCGCTGGCGGACGTCGGGCTTCACACGGTGCTCGGCCTCGAGCAGCGTCAGGAATTCATCCGGCGACAGCGCCTCGCCCAGGATCTCGGCCTGCTGCCGCACCGCGGCGAAGTCGCCCAGCGTCAGCGCGTCCAGCGCCCGCAGCCGGTCGGCCTGCGGCTCATCGGGCGGCAGGCCCAGTTCGCGCTCGAACATCGTCAGCCGCTGGTCCGGCCGCAGCGGCTTGAAGCGGATCTTGAAGCTGAAGCGGCGCAGCGCCGCCTCGTCGAGGTCGTCGAAGGCATTGGTGGTGCAGATGAACAGGCCGGCATGGCGCTCCATGCCCGCCAGCATCTCGTTGACCTCGCTGACCTCGTAATGCCGCTCCGCCATGCGGCGGCTGCGCAGGAAGCTGTCGGCCTCGTCGAGCAGCAGCACCGCGCCCTCGGCGGCGGCGGCCTCGAACATGCGGGCCATGTTCTGCTCGGTCTCGCCGACGTACTTGGACATCAGGTCGCTGGCCAGCCGCACCATCAGCGGCCGCTGCAGTTCCGCGGCGATGTGCTCGGCCAGCGCGGTCTTGCCGCTGCCCGGCGGGCCGTGGAAGCACAGCGTGCCCAGGCCGCGACGGCGCAGCGCCTCGATCAGGCGCGGCAGCGCGAAGCGGCATTCGCAGTGGATCAGGTCGAGCGAATAACGCGTCGTCGCCGGCCGCGCCTGCGGCGAGACGTCGACCAGGCCGAGCGCCTTGTCGGCATGCAGCAGCTGCCGGCTGACCAGCCGCTCGTTGGCGACGGCGTCCGCGGCCGCCTCGCCGCCGGCCAGGCGGGCGAAGCGCACCGCGGTGCGCACCTGCGCCGGCGTCAGCCCGCGGCGCTCGGCCAGGCGCTCGGCGAAACCGTCGGGCACCGGCAGTTCCTCCAGCGCCTTGCGCACCAGGCCCAGCCGCGCGCCCGGCGGCGGCGAGGTCAGCTCCAGGTGGTACTGGAAGCGGCGCCGGAAGGCGGGGTCGATGTGCTCGATGCGATTGGTGATCCAGAGCACCGGGACCGGGTTGCTCTCCAGGATCTGGTTGACCCAGGCCTTGCCGTTGACGGCCATCGGCGCCGGCACCTCCAGCGCCGCGTCCAGCCGCGCCATCAGGTGGGCCGCGTCGCCGCTCAGGTGCGGGAACACGTCCTCGACCTCGTCGAACAGCAGGGCCACCTCGCGGCTGGCCTTCAGGAAGACCTGGCTGATCTGCAGCGAGCGGTAGCGGTCGCGCCCGGTCAGCGCATTGCCGTCGCGGTCGGCGTACTCGACCTCGTAGAGCGTCAGCCCGGCCTCGCGCGCGGCGACCTTGGCCAGCTCCGTCTTGCCGGTGCCCGGCGGGCCGTAGATCAGCACGTTCACGCCGGGCTGGCCCTGCGTCACCGCATGGCGCAGCAGGGTGGCGAGGATGCCCACGTCCTCGGCGATGAAGTCGAAGTCGGCGCGCTGCAGCGGACTGGGCGCGACCGGGCGCGTGAACACCGCCATCAGGTCCTGCGGGCCGTCGTAGGCGCGCATCAGCACCGGCGGCAGTTGCTCGCTGACCTTCATCAGGTCGGAGAGGTCGGTGATGTTGTGCTCGGCGATCAGGTTCTCGATCATGCCGACCCGCTCCAGCCGCGAGCCGGCGCGCAAGGCCTCCGCGACCTCGTGCGGATCGACGCCCGCCACCTCCGCGATCGCCGCGAAGGCCTCCTGCGCGGTGTTGACCTTGAACTCGACCAGCGCGCCGCGCAGCTCGCGCTGGTAGCGGGCGAGGGTGCCGTAGAGCAGCAGGGCGCGCTCGGCCGCGTTGAGCTGCAGCAGGCGGCCCAGCACGTCGATGTTCTGCTCCACCAGCGTGGACTGGCTGCGCAGCTGCGCGTCGAGCGCGTCGCAGGTGCAGGACAGCAGCGCGAGCAGGTCCTTGGGCGCGTCCTTGATGTATTCGTCGAGGTAGAAGAACAGCGTCGCCTCGGCGAACGGGCCGCGCCAGACGCCGTGGCGCGCGAGGAAGGCGGCGTCGCCCAGCCGCTCATGGCCGGCCCAGAGCGAATGCCCCTGGCAGCGGCGCGCGAGGTAGCCCCGCACGCGGGCCAGCACCGGCGAGGGCCAGACCAGGTGCCGCGCGGTCAGCGCGAGCAGGCCGCTGAGGTCGCGGCGAGGGTTGAAGCGGTTGGCGTGGCGGACTGTGAGCGTCAGCACGAAGTGCGAGCACATGCGATCCAGGACCGGGCTCTCGGACAGGCCCGGGGACACCAGCGGAGGCTGCGCGCGCTTGCCCATGATTCGTGCGGAGGGGGAGGGCCTCACCGCCTGGGGCGGTGCATGGCCGCACGATCTTGGCGCAGCGGGTGCCGCGCGACAAGCCCCGGTCCCCCGCAGGTGGAGGGCGCCGGGGCCGGTCGGGGGGTCAATGCATGACGACGGGCTGCTGGCCCAGGTTGGCGTAGGTGGCGATGAAGGCGTCGAGGTCGTCGACGTCCGGGCCTTGCTCGATCAGCGCCTCCACGCCTTCCTGGAAGGTCTGGGCCAGGGCGCCCTCGATGAAGATTTCCTTGCGGGTGAACTTGTCGACGATCTCGAAACCATCGCGCTGCAGCGAGGGCAGGTGGGTGTGGTCCGCCTGCGCGGCATGCGCCGCGTCACCGGGGGACGGGTCGACCGGAACATCGAACTGCACGACGATGTAGCTCGGCGAGTCGTAGAGCATGTGCATGAAGGACTCCTTTGTGACAGGAGTTATGGCCTGACGCGATGGATTCAAGCCCCATCGCTCCCAACCAGGCCATGACCCCATGGTGGCAGAACTTGCCGGCACGGATTCATCCGGTCCCAAGCATTTGTGGTGCCAACCGCACAGGGTTTCACGGATTCACGGAACGTAACGTGTTCGCGTGCCATGGCCGTCGTGCCGGCACGCGCGACACCGGCAGGGTCAATCCAGCAATCGGAGCGCCCACTGCTCGTCGTCGTCGAGGCTGAAACGCAGGTCCACCGGCAGGAAACCGCGCTGTCCGTCCAGCCAGGCCGACCATTGCAGCGCGGGCCGGCCGGGGCCGCGTCGCAGCGCGCGCTGCAGCAACCAGCGGTCGCCGTCGCGCGCGACCACCTCGAAGTCCCAGTCGTGCACGCCGGTCGCGCCGGCCACCGGCATGCGCAGCCGCAGGCCGACATGCGGCGCGGGCTCGGCCGCCATCAGCGCCGCCAGCTGCAGCCACCACGACAGGCGGTCCTGCGTGCCCGCCGACAGCGTGTAGGCGCGTGCGCCGACAAGCAGACGCGGCGGGACGGCCTCCCGGTCGAAGACGAGCAGTTCGCGCTCGCGGCCCTGACGGCGCACGCGATGACGTTCCGGCTGCAAACCTTGCGGACCGACGCGACCTTCGCTGCGCCAGAGCGGCAGTTCGCGGTCGCCGGCGCGGCGCTCCAGGGTCATGTCGTAGCGTCCGTCCTCGATCCGGAAATTCAGCGAAGCCTCACCGGGCTGGCCGTCGATGACGAAGGCATAGGCGAGCGATCCTTCACGCGCAGCGGCAGGGCGAGCAGCGCGGGGACGGGGCGAGCGTCGGCGAGCGGTGGGGTCGTGGTCGCGATGGCGGTGGGCACCGCGCCGGGCGCGAGCTCCGGCGTCGTCACGGGCGGCGCAACGAGTGGCTCAACCGGTGGCGTAACAGGCGATGCAACCGGCGGCGCGATGGGCGGCGCGATGGGCGCCGCCAAGGACTCGGGCCGCGGGACCGCGTCGATGAGGCGGGTCGCCATCGCGCTCGCGTCGACCGCGCGCGGCGCGGGCTGTCGCGACAGCGCATTCATCACGGCCGCATGCAGCAGCAGCGCGGCCGCGAGCGCGACGCCGAGCGCCTTCCGATCCTGAGGTGAAAATGCCGCCAACGCTCGCCCGACGAATGACTGTCCGACCACAACAATGAAACTCGCAACCTACCGCGATGGATCGCGCGACGGCCAACTGGTGGTCGTGTCGCGCGACCTGAGCCAGGCATGCTATGCCAACGGCATCGCCACGCGCCTGCAGCAAGTGCTCGACGACTGGAACTTCATGGCGCCGCAGCTGGAGACGTTGTCACTCTCGCTGAACCAGGGCCGCGCGCGGCATGCGTTCGCCTTCGATCCCCGGCAGTGCATGGCGCCGCTGCCGCGCCTGGCCGGCTGGATCGCCGGCGAGGCCTATCCCGGACAGGGCCAGGCACTGCGCGAGCGCGGCCTGGCCTGGCCGGAGCGCCTGAGTGCGCCGCTGCTGCGCGCCGGCGGCGCCGAGGCGCTGCTCGGGCCGGCCGATCCGCTGGACCTGCGCGCGCCGGGCCTGGAGCCCGAGGCGCAACTCGCGGTCCTCACCGGCGATCTGGCGCAGGGCGCGGTGCCGTCGCAGGCGCTGGAATCGGTCCGGCTGCTGATGCTGGTCAGCGACTGGGTGCTGCGGCCGGCGCAGCAGGAGGAGCTGGCCAATGGCTGGCCGGCGCTGCACAGCCGCCCGGCGCTGCAGTTCGCGCCGGTCGCCCTCACGCCCGATGAACTGCCCGGCGCCTGGTACCTCGGTCGCGCGGCGCTGCAGCTGCAGATCATGCGCAACGGGCGCAAGCAGGCCGTCGTCGACGCGAAGGCCGGTATGCAGTGGTCCTTCGGCG
This sequence comes from Mitsuaria sp. TWR114, assembly GCF_007997345.1. NCBI lineage: Bacteria > Pseudomonadati > Pseudomonadota > Betaproteobacteria > Burkholderiales > Sphaerotilaceae > Roseateles > Mitsuaria sp. TWR114. Next base: position 10,548 of record NZ_VOSR01001101.1, on the reverse strand, counting down.
ACCTGCTCGCCGAGGCCACCCGCAACCGGCCGCTGCGCGCCGGCACGCTGGTCGGCGCCGGCATGCCGGTGCTGGGCAAGCCGGTCGTGCTCGAGGCCGGCGACAGCCTGCGCATCGAGTTCAAGCTCGGTGACGGCCCCGGCCCGTTCGGCGCCATCGACATGGACCTCGCGGAATCGGAGCAGGCTTCGTCCCTGGCGGCCGATGCCGATGCCGACGCCGATATCGATGCCGCGGATGCCGATGCCGACGCGACGCCGCCGGCCGAGGGCGACGACCCCGCCGAGCCCGCCGCCACCACGGCGGCCGATACCCCCGAAGGAGACATCGATGAACCTGCTTCGCCGTGACCTGATCGCGCTGCTGGGCGCGGGCTGCGCCTCGCCCTGGGCGATGGCCTTGAACCTGAGCGAGGGCGACGCCGCCTCCGGCGTGCGCGCGGCCCTGGAGCGCGGCGCGCAGGCGGCGATCGCGAACCTGGGCCGCACCGACGGCTTCCTGGGCAATCCGCAGGTGCGCATCGAGCTGCCGGGCGCGCTCAAGGACGCGGCCCGGCTGCTGCGCACCACCGGCCAGGGGCGGCGCATCGACGAACTGGTGACCTCGATGAACCGCGCCGCCGAGCAGGCGATGCCCGAGGCGCGCCAGCTGCTGGTCAGCACCGTGCGCAATATCAGCGTCGAGGACGCGGTGCGGATCGTGCGCGGCGGCGACAACGCGGTGACGCGCTTCTTCGAGGACAAGACGCGCTCGCCGCTGACGGACCGCTTCCTGCCGATCGTGACGAAGGCGACCGAGCGCCAGTCGCTGAGCGAGAAGTACAACGCCGTCGCCGGCAAGGCCCTGGGCTTCGGCCTGATCCGCAAGGAGGACGCCAACCTGCAGTCCTACGTCACCGACAAGGCGCTGGACGGGCTGTATTTCATGATCGGCCAGGAGGAGAAGAAGATCCGCCAGGACCCGGTGGGCACCGGCAGCGCCATCCTGAAGAAGGTCTTTGGCGGATGAGAAGGCTGGGACCGGGCGCGGTTTTTTACAATCGCGCCCCATGAACGCCCCGACCGCCGCCCGTCCCGCCGCCGCCTACACCCGCGGCGCCGCCTTGCCCGCCCTCCTGGCGCAACGCATCGCCGTCCTGGATGGCGCGATGGGCACGATGATCCAGCGCTACAAGCTGACCGAGGCGGACTTCCGCGGCGCGCGCTTCGCGGACCATCCCAAGGACCTCAAGGGCAACAACGACCTGCTGGTGCTGACCAAGCCCGAGGTCATCAGCGAGATCCACCGCCAGTACCTGGACGCCGGCGCCGACATCATCGAGACCAACACCTTCGGCACGACCACCGTCGCGCAGGAGGACTACGGGCTGGAGGCCTTCGCCTACGAGATGAACGTCGCTGCGGCGCGCCTGGCGCGCGAGGCCTGCGACGCGTTCAGCACGCCGGATAAGCCGCGCTTCGCGGCCGGCGCGCTCGGCCCGACGCCGCGCACGGCGTCCATCAGTCCCGACGTGAACGACCCGGGCGCTCGCAACGTCGACTTCGACACGCTGCGCGCCGCCTACTACGAGCAGGCCAAGGGCTTGCTCGAGGGCGGCGTCGACCTGTTCCTGATCGAGACCATCTTCGACACGCTCAACGCCAAGGCCGCGATCTTCGCGGTGGACCAGCTGATGGAGGACACCGGTGAGCGCCTGCCGGTGATCATCTCCGGCACGGTGACCGACGCGTCGGGCCGCATCCTGTCGGGTCAGACGGTGACGGCGTTCTGGCACTCGGTGCGCCACGCGCTGCCGCTGGCGATCGGCCTGAACTGTGCGCTCGGCGCGGCGCTGATGCGGCCCTACATCGAGGAACTGTCCAAGGCGGCCGGCGACACGCCGATCTCCTGCTACCCGAATGCCGGCCTGCCCAACCCGATGAGCGACACCGGCTTCGACGAGACGCCGGACGTCACCGGCCGGCTGGTGGGCGAGTTCGCCGCGGCCGGCTTCCTGAACATCGCCGGCGGCTGCTGCGGCACGACGCCCGACCACATCCGCGCGATCGCGCAGAAGGTCGCCGCCTACCGGCCGCGCCCGTGGGGCAGCAAGCTGTTCAGCGGACTGATCACTGAAGGCGTCTGATCCCTCCCTCTCCCTCTCCCACTTCGCGGGAGAGGGCGGGGGTGAGGGCCGGCGGGGCAGCGGCCAGGGCAGTCCACCTCAATAGAGCTTGAGCATCGCGTCCATGTGGACGCGCAGCCGGACTTCATGCGGCGCCAGACTGGCCGAGATCGCCTGCGCCGGCAAGCGCGTGTCGCGCAGCACCGGCACGGTCAGCGGCGAGCCGCTGCGGCCGATCAGCGCCGCCACCAGCGGTTCGCTCGCGCTGTGCCCGCGCTTGAGCACCATGCCCTCCTCGCCATTGGCCAGCCGGACCAGCGAGCCCGGCGGATAGAGGCCGATCGCCTTGATCAGCGCGGCGCCCGCCTCGTCGGGCTGCTGCAGCTCGTCCAGGTAGACCGCCCGCGCGGCCTGCGCCGCCGACAGCGCCCGGCGGTTGCGTCGCGGGCTCAATCGCGCGCCATAGACGTCGATGCGGCGCAGCAGGCGCGCCATCAACTCGCCGTCCGCGCGGCCGGCCAGCGGGCCCGGCCCGGCGTCGTGATGCAGGCGGACCGCGGCGAGCCAGGCCTCGTCGTCGACCCCGATCCCTTGCAGCGTGGCCGCCGCGCGGTCGCCATGGCCGGCCAGGGCCTCGCGCTGCGCCTGGGCCAGCGCCTCCGGCCGCAGCGCATGCTGGTCCTGCTGGGCGGCGCTGTCCAGGTTCATCGTCAGCGCCGCCAGGCCCAGCGTGCGCCGGCGGCCCTCGCTCCAGCCGAGCTGGCGGGTCGTCATCTCCGCCAGCACCAGCGACAGCAGCGCATGCCGCGCGCTGTACTGCAGCGGCTCCTGGCCGGCGTCGTGCACCAGCATCGCCAGCGAGGCATCGGGCTGCTGCGTCAGGCGCGACAGCACCGTGTCCAGCAGCTGCGCCAGGCGCAGGAGGAAGTCCGGCCGATGCGGATCGCGCAGCACCTGCTGCGCATGCCACTGCAAATCGGCCCAGATGGCGGTGTGCGCCGGCCCCGTCGCCGCCGGCAGGGGCATGGGCCGCGTGGGCTTGTACTCGGCCTTGGCATTGGCCAGCGCGGACAGCGAGGCCCCCTGCAGCATCATCGTGTCGAGCTTGTGGGCCAGGGCGCGCTGGTATTCGCGCGTCTCGTGCGCCTGGACCCAGGGCCCGCGCGCCAGCAGCTCGCGCACCTGCGGCGTGTCGGGCAGCGGATGCCCGGCGGCGAACAGCAGGTGCCCCGCCGCGTCGCGCAGCGAGAAGGTCAGCACCTGTCCCACGCGCAGGCTGTTTGAAGGAAGTTGGACCAGATCCACGTGGCCTTCCCGGCGACCGGACGTCGCCTCCTCGTTGTTGTCGTTGTCGGATGTCGCCGTGCCTGCGCCGGTTCCCTCCACCGCGGCACGCTGCGGGCGAGCATAGGTCCGCGCGAGGCTTCGGCAGGCATTCCGGCACGAACAAAGCAGGGCCGGACCGGTAGAATGCACGCCGTTTCCGCTGCCAGCAATGCCGCATTCGCGGCATCGGGGCGGCGGTGGTTTCCGAGGAGCGTTGCGACAGGTCCCGTCATCCGGGCGCCCGCCAGGCTCGGAACGGCGCGGTCGGACCCCGGGACCCCGCTGAACAACGACGCTCACCGTCCCGCCCCGCGCGGGGTTGCGGTGAGTTGCGCGGCCCCGTCTCGATCCAGCTTCCTCCAGCCTCGAAGAGCGCCGCCGCCATGTCCGCCCTCCCTCCCGCTTCCGACGCTTCCGACGCCAGCACCGCTCCGGGCCGCGCCGCCGTCCCCCCGATGAAGCTCTCCGGCCTGGAGCCGGTGGCCATCGGCGCCGGCACGCTGTTCGTCAACGTGGGCGAACGCACCAACGTCACCGGCTCCAAGGCCTTCGCGCGGATGATCCTGAATGGCGATTTCGAGCAGGCGCTGAGCGTCGCCCGCCAGCAGGTCGAGAACGGCGCCCAGGTCATCGACATCAACATGGACGAGGCCATGCTGGACAGCAAGGCCGCGATGGTGCGCTTCCTCAACCTGATCGCCTCCGAGCCCGAGATCGCGCGCGTGCCGATCATGATCGACTCGTCCAAGTGGGAGGTGATCGAGGCCGGGCTCAAGTGCATCCAGGGCAAGGGCATCGTCAACTCGATCTCGCTGAAGGAGGGCGAGACCGAGTTCCGCCGCCAGGCCAAGCTGATCCGCCGCTATGGCGCGGCCACCGTGGTGATGGCCTTCGACGAGACCGGCCAGGCCGATACCTACGAACGCAAGATCCAGATCTGCGAGCGCGCCTACCGGCTGCTGGTCGACGAGATCGGCTTCCCGCCCGAGGACATCATCTTCGACCCCAACATCTTCGCGATCGCCACCGGCATCGAGGAGCACAACAACTACGCGGTCGACTTCATCGAGGCCACGCGCTGGATCAAAGCGAACCTGCCCGGAGCGAAGGTCAGCGGCGGCGTGTCCAACGTGTCCTTCAGCTTCCGCGGCAACGAGCCGGTGCGGGAGGCCATCCACACGGTCTTCCTGTACCACGCGATCCAGGCGGGGATGGACATGGGCATCGTCAACGCCGGCATGGTCGGCGTCTATGACGAGATCCCCGCCGACCTGCGCGAGCGCGTCGAGGACGTGGTGCTGAACCGCCGCGAGGACGCAACCGAGCGGCTGCTCGAGGTGGCCGAGTCGGTCAAGGGCGCGGCCAAGGACGACAGCGCCAAGCTGGCCTGGCGCGCGGGCGACGTCGACGCGCGGCTGTCGCATGCGCTGATCCACGGCATCACCGATTTCATCGTCGAGGACACCGAGGAGGCCTGGCAGGGCATCCGCGCCAAGGGCGGCCGGCCGCTGCACGTGATCGAAGGCCCGCTGATGGCCGGCATGAATGTGGTCGGCGACCTGTTCGGCGCGGGCAAGATGTTCCTGCCGCAGGTGGTCAAGAGCGCGCGGGTGATGAAGTCCGCGGTGGCCCACCTGGTGCCCTACATCGAGGAGGAGAAGCGCCAGCTCGCCGCCGCCGGCGCCGACGTCCGCTCCAAGGGCAAGATCGTCATCGCCACGGTGAAGGGCGACGTGCACGACATCGGCAAGAACATCGTCACGGTGGTCCTGCAGTGCAACAACTTCGAGGTCGTGAACATGGGCGTGATGGTCCCGTGCCAGGACATCCTCGCCAAGGCCAAGGTCGAAGGCGCCGACATCATCGGGCTCTCGGGCCTGATCACGCCCAGCCTGGAGGAGATGCAGCACGTCGCCGCGGAGATGCAGCGCGACGACTACTTCCGCGTGAAGAAGATCCCGCTGCTGATCGGCGGCGCAACGACCAGCCGCGTGCACACGGCGGTCAAGATCTCGCCGCATTACGAAGGGCCGGTGGTCTACGTGCCCGACGCGTCGCGCTCGGTGGGCGTGTGCTCGGACCTGCTGTCCGATGAACGCGCCACGCGCTTCATCGACGAGCTGAAGTCCGATTACGAGAAGGTCCGCGAGCTGCACGCCAATAAGAAGCAGACGCCGCTGGTGACGCTGGCGCAGGCGCGTGCGAACAAGCAGCGCGCTGACTTCACGACCTACACCCCGCCGGCGCCGCGCTTCATCGGCCGGCGCCAGTTCCGCAACTACGACCTGGCCGAACTGGCGCAGTGCATCGACTGGGGCCCGTTCTTCCAGACCTGGGACCTGGCGGGGCCGTTCCCGGCCATCCTCAAGGACGAGGTCGTCGGCGCCGAGGCCCAGCGCGTCTTCAGCGACGGCAAGCGCATGCTGCAGCGGCTCATCGAAGGCCGCTGGCTGACCGCCAATGGCGTGCTGGGCCTGTACCCGGCCGCGCAGGTCAACGACGACGACATCGAGATCTACAGCGACGAGTCGCGCTCGGAGGTGCTGATGACCTGGCGCGGGCTGCGCATGCAGTCCGAGCGGCCGGTGGTGGACGGCGTGCGCCGGCCCAACCGGGCGCTGGCGGACTTCATCGCGGCCAAGGGCACGGTGCCGGACTACATCGGGCTGTTCGCGGTCACCGCCGGCCTGGGCGTGGACAAGAAGGAGCAGCAGTTCATCGACGACCTGGACGACTACTCCGCGATCATGCTCAAGGCGCTGGCCGACCGGCTGGCCGAGGCCTTCGCCGAGCGGCTGCACCAGCGCGTGCGGATGGACTTCTGGGGGTACGCGGCCGACGAGGCGCTCAGCAACGAGCAACTGATCGCCGAGGCCTACCGGGGCATCCGTCCCGCGCCGGGCTATCCGGCCTGCCCGGACCACCTGGTCAAGCGGGACATGTTCCGCGTGCTGCAGGCCGAGGACATCGGCATGGCGCTGACCGAAGGCATGGCGATGACGCCGGCGGCCAGCGTCAGCGGTTTCTACCTCGCGCATCCGGAGGCGACCTACTTCAATGTGGGCCGCATCGGCGACGACCAGGTGGCGGACTGGGCGGCCCGCATGGCGCTGGATCCGCAGGACGCGCAGCGGGCGCTCGCGCCGCTGCTGGGCTGACGCGCCGGAGCAACGAAAACCGCAGGACGCGGCCTTGTCCTACAGGCCGCGTTTCACCAATTTACAAACGGAACAAGAACCGGGCCCCGCGACTTGTAACAGCGTGGCATTCTTCGCTCGTCCCCCGAGGTAGGGGAAAACCATAAGAGGTGAATCATGGCGTTGAATACCAATCAAAAGATCGCGGCGGGTGCAGTTGGGGCCACCGTGCTGGTCGTGGCAGCGTTCTTCGCGGGGCGGCACCAGTCGGCGCCGTCGATGCCGGACACGCCGGTCGCGGCGGCCGAGCAGCAAGGCAACATCGTCGATCGCAACGGCGCCAATGCCGCCGACGAGGCGCGCGCCGCGCGCCGCTCGGGCGACCAGGCCGTGCAGCAGCACGCATCCAATGAACCCCGCCGCGGCTCGCAGTCGCGCGATGGCGGCTCGACCGGCTACGCGGACAACAACGGCAGCGCCGGCCAGGCCGAATCCCGCCTGTGCGCGTCCTGCGCGACGGTCCTGTCGGTGCGCACCGAGGCCCGTGAAGGCCAGGGCACCGGCATCGGCATGGTGGGCGGCGCGGTGGTCGGCGGCCTGCTGGGCAGCGCGGTCGGCGGCGGCACCGGCAAGAAGATCGCCACGGTGGGTGGCGCGGTGGCGGGCGGCTACGCCGGCAACGAGATCGAGAAGCGCCAGCGCAGCACCACCGTCTGGGTGGTGAAGATGCGCAACGCCGACCAGAGCAACCGCACGATGACCTTCAGCCATGACCCGGGCGTGCAGAGCGGCGACGTCGTGCGCGTCAGCGACGGCCAGCTGATCCGCCAGTAAGCCGGATCCCTGATCGCGAGGGCCGCCCCGCGCGGCCGAGAACCCCCGAAGCGCCGGCATCGTCCGGCGCTTCTGCTTTCCGGCGCGGCGCGAGGTCCCCGTCCGACCGCACCGGGCCTCATTCCTCACGGCCCGGCAGCGCGCGTCGCCACTGGATCGCTTCCGCGACGTGCGCCGGCGCAACGATGTCCTCGGCCGCCAGATCGGCGATGGTGCGCGCGATCCGCAGCACGCGATGGAAGCTGCGTCCCGACCACGCCAGCCGCGCCGACGCGCGATGCAGCATCGCCTCGGCGTCGGGCGCCATCCGCAGGTGCTCGTCCAGTTGACCCGCGGCCAGCCGGCCGTTCACGCAACCCTGCCTGGCTTCGGCGCGCCGGCGGGCCGCTGCGACGCGCGCGGCGACGGTGGCGCTGGGCTCGCCGTCCGGTGCGGCCGAGAGCACCGCGGCCGGCAGCACCGGCACCTCCACCGTCAGGTCGATGCGGTCGAGCAGTGGCCCGGAGAGCCGGTTCTGATAACGCGTGACCTGGTCCGGTGAGCAGCGGCAGGCCTTGGTCGGATTGCCGAGATGGCCGCACGGGCAGGGGTTCATCGCGGCGATGAGCTGGAAGCGCGCCGGGAAATCCGCCTGATGCGCGGAGCGGGAGATATGGACGCGTCCGGTCTCGAGCGGCTCGCGCAGCGCTTCGAGCGACAGCCGCTGGAACTCCGGCAGTTCATCCAGAAACAGCACGCCATGCTGGGCCAGCGTGATCTCGCCGGGGCGCGGCGGCGAGCCACCGCCGATCAACGCCGCGGCGGAGGCGCTGTGATGCGGCGACCTGAAAGCGCGCTGCGCCCACAGCGATGGCCGGAACTGGCCGTTGGCGCTCAGCAGCGCGGCGGACTCCAGGGCCTCGGATTCCGACAAGGGCGGCAGCAGCGTCGGCAGGCGCTGGGCCAGCATCGACTTGCCGGTGCCCGGCGGCCCGACCAGCAACACGCTCAGTCCGCCCGCCGCGGCGATCTCGAGGGCGCGTTTCGGCCCCGCCTGTCCCTTGATGTCACGCAGGTCGAGCGGCGTGTCGACCACCGGCGGCGGATCGCGCTGCACGCGCGGCAAGGGCGCATCGCTGCGCGGCTGCAGCGCGTTGACGAGGTCCAGCAGATGGGCGGCCTCGCGCACCACCAGGCCCTGTACCAATGCCGCCTCGTCGGCGCAGCCCCGCGGCAGGATCAATTCGCGATCGAGCTTGGCGGCGCGCAGCGCGAGCGCCATCGCCAGCGCGCCCTTCACCGGCCGCAGCTCACCGGACAGACCGAGCTCGCCGACGCATTCGAGGTGGGACAGCAGCTCGGCGTCGATCTGGCCGCTGGCAGCGAGCAACCCCAGCGCGATCGGCAGGTCGAAGCGCGCGCCTTCCTTGGGCAGATCGGCCGGCGACAGGTTCACGGTGATGCGCTTGTTCGCTGGGAACTCGAGCCCGCTGCTCTGCAGCGCGGCGCGCACGCGCTCGCGGGACTCCTTGACCTCCAGGTCCGCGAGGCCGACCAGCGTGAAGCTCGGCAACCCATTGGCCAGATGGACTTCCACCTCGACCGCCGCGGCCGACAGACCGTCCAGCGCGCGGCTGTGGATGATCGCGAGGGACATCGCCATGGCTGCGGGCGCCCCCCCTCAGCATTCGAGCCGACGACACCGGACCCTGCTGCGCGGGCCCTTCGCGCAGTCGCCTGGCCTTGCCGCCGCGCCTCCCGGTCGCGCACGCGACCGCTCCATCGGCCAAGCCGGCTGCGCTTCCAGCATCTGCATCCCTCCGCACCCACTCGGGTCATGAAGCCGGCAGTGTCCTCACCGATGGATTTCACGCCTAGCACCCTGTTGGGGCGTTTCGAGGGTTAACCACTCCCCCTGTCGCGCCTGTTTTTGGTGCGCATTGACGCTTGACGGGGCGGTATCGGCAACCGTTCGTCGCGGCATGAGCCGGATTGGGGCTCTTTCGGGGGAGGACCGCCGCTTGGCACAAAAGCTGCAAAGCCTCGTCCGGAAGCAGTCGCCCCGAGTCGCCCAACAATCAGGAGCCCCCGCGCATGAAGCCCTTCGCCGCCGCCGCCCGCGCCGCCGCCCTTGCGGTCACCGTCGTCGCCACCGCCCTCCCGGCGCTGGCGCAAGAGGCCAACCCGCTGTCCTTCAACGTCAGCGTCACCTCCGACTACCGCTATCGCGGCATCTCGCAGACCCGCCTGAAGCCCGCGCTGCAAGGCGGCGTCGACTACGCGCATTCGAGCGGCTTCTACGTCGGCGCCTGGGCCTCGACGATCAAGTGGATCTCGGACGGCGGCGGCGATGCCGATGTCGAGATCGACACCTACGCCGGCTACAAGACCGAGGTCGGCGGCGGCGTCACCGTCGACGTGGGCTTCCTGCGCTACAACTATCCGGGCAACGACCTGCCGGTCAGCGCCAACACGAATGAGCTGTACGGCGCCGTCTCCTTCGGACCCGCGACGCTGAAGTACTCGCACTCGATCAGCAACCTGTTCGGCTTCGCGGACTCCAAGAACAGCAGCTACCTCGACCTCAGCGCCACCTTCGACATCGGCGGCGGCTTCTCGCTGACGCCGCACATCGGCCACCAGAAGGTCAAGAACAACAGCGACTTCAGCTACACCGACTACTCGCTCACCGTGAACAAGGACTGGTCCGGCTTCACCTTCGGCGCCGGTTTCGTCGCCACCAACACCGACAACTACATCGGCGGCAAGGGCAAGGACCTGGGCAAGAACGGTGTGGTCGTGTCCGTCAAGAAGGTCTTCTGAATCTGAACCAGGAGGGCGCGGGCGGATGGCCGCGCCGCCCTCCGCGCCGCGCATCGAGGAGAAAACGTCATGAAACTGATCACCGCCGTCATCAAGCCCTTCAAGCTGGATGAAGTGCGCGAAGCCCTGAGCGCCATCGGCGTGCAGGGGCTGACCGTCACCGAAGTCAAGGGCTTCGGCCGCCAGAAGGGCCACACCGAGCTGTATCGCGGCGCCGAATACGTCGTCGACTTCCTGCCCAAGGTCAAGATCGAGGCGGCCGTCGCCGACGGCGTCGTCGAGCAGGTCATCGAGGCCATCGAGAACGCCGCCCGCACCGGCAAGATCGGTGACGGCAAGATCTTC
>NZ_VOSR01001100.1:0-1087 GCF_007997345.1 Mitsuaria sp. TWR114 | reverse complement strand
GCGAACAGCAGCACCAGCGCGCCGGCCAGCGAGACGGACACCGAGACCGCATAGGCGGCTGGCGCGAAACGTCCCGGGGCGGGACGGCGATTCTTCCGGAAAGCGATCATGGGATCTCCTGGGCCGCGTGTAGCGGCAGTGTTGAAGACAAGGTTGAAGTCAGGCCGGGTCGGCCACGTCGGTCGAGGGAACGTCGGTGACCTCACCGGGCTCCGCGGCGGAACCGGCCCGGGACGCGCCGGCGGCCGCGGGCTCGGGCGCGTCGTGCGGCGCCGGGGCGGCGGCGGGTGCCTGGCGCGGCGGCTTGGGCGCCGGCTTGCGCGCGAAGCCCACGTGATAAGCCATCCACTCGAGCACGACCTGGTGGTCGCCGATGCGCACCAGCGTGAAGCTGCGCTCCACCGCCAGCAGCGTGCCGCGCGGATGCGAGGCGCCGGACAGGCAGTCGTTGAGCTCCTCCATCTGGGCCTCGGTCTCCTCGCGCGTGCACAGCCGTGCGGGGTTGTCGCTCCCCACGACGAGGCGCTTGATGTACTTGACGTTGCTTTGATCGAACATGACGGCTCCGAGGGGAAGGCCCGCCCGCGCCCGGGCGCGGACGGACCTGCGTGGCGGGCGCTCGGGCCCGGGTCAGACGGCGGTCGGCGCGCCGACCTTGCGCGGCGCCACGGCGGACTGCAGGATGTCCATCACCCGCGCCAGGCCCTCGGGCATGCCGTCGTCAACGGCGTGGACCTCGACGTGGTACTTGGCCGAGTTGTCCGAGCTGCGCGTGTTCTCCTTGTGCGAGGACACCGAGCCGCTCACCGTCACCGACGCCTTGAAGGGGCCGAAGCCCACGCTGGCCGTGCCGGAGGCGGAGGCCTGCGCGCTGCTTTGCTCCTTGGACGCGAAGGACGACTTCACTTCCATGTCGAAGACGATGTCCACCTTGGTGATGCTCAGGTTGGGCACCTTGACGATGGCCAGCAGCGGCACGCTGAGTTCCACCTGCTCCTCGTAGAAGGTGCCGTCGGCGCTGTTGGTGTTGGCCGTGGGCCGCTTGAAGTTGAAGTTGACCTGGCGGGTCGCGCCCGGATTGCCGCTG
>NZ_VOSR01000110.1:0-5417 GCF_007997345.1 Mitsuaria sp. TWR114 | reverse complement strand
GACATCGACATCGACATCGGCGTCGGCGTCGGCGTCGGCACCAGGCTCGGCGACCGACGCATCCGCCTACAGCAAACGGACGATGGCGGCCGACATGCTGGCGGTGATGCGGGCGCTCGGTCACCCGCGCTTCGACGTGCTGGCGCACGACCGCGGCGCGCGCGTCGCCCACCGGCTCGCGATGGACGCCCCGACGGCCGTGCGTCGGCTGGCGCTGCTGGACATCGCGCCGACCCTGGACATGTACGCCGGCGCCAACGACGCCTTCGCGCGCGCCTACTGGCACTGGTTCTTCCTGATCCAGCCGGCACCGCTGCCCGAGCGCCTCATCGAGGCCGATCCCGCCGCCTATGTCCGCGACGTGATGGGCCGCCGCAGCGCGGGCCTGGCGCCCTTCGATCCGCTGGCCCTGTCGGAGTATCAGCGCTGCCTCGCACTGCCGGGCACCGCCCGCGGCCTCTGCGAGGACTACCGCGCCAGCGCCGGCATCGACCTGGTCCACGACCGCGAGGACCGCGACGCCGGACGTCGGCTCACCATGCCGCTGCTGGCGCTGTGGGGCGAGCACGGTGTCGTGCATCGCTGCTTCGATCCGCTGGCGCTGTGGCGACCGCTGGCGACGGACCTGCGCGGCGAGGCCCTGCCCTGCGGTCACTACATCCCCGAGGAAGCGCCTCAGGCGCTGCTCGATCGGGTCCTGCCCTTCTTCACCGCGCCAGACCGCGACATCGCCGCCGAAGCGGAGCGCCAGCCATGACCGCCACCAACGCCGTGACCGGCACGATCCGCGCCACGGACGCTGCTGACGCCGCGGACGCAAAGGACATCAGCGACTCGCCCATCGCGACGCCCGATCCCAAGTCCTCGAACGCCGCGCCGCGCACGCTCTACCGCAAGCTTGTCGACAGCCACACGGTGGCGACGCTCGACGCGCAGAACGTGCTGCTGTTCTGCGACCTGCACCTGATGAACGAGTACACCAGCCCCCAGGCCTTCACCGGCCTGCGCGAGCAGGGCCGCGGCGTGCCGATGCCGGGACAGCAGGTCGCGGTGGTGAGCCACATCATCCCGACGCATGCGGTGCCATCGGCCCTGCGCGTGATCGCCGACCCGCCTTCGGCGCTGCAGGCGAGCAACCTCAAGGCCAATTGCGACCGTCACGGCATCCGCCTCTTCGACACGACCGACGCCCTGCAGGGCATCGAGCACGTGGTCGCGCCGGAACACGGGATGATCCGCCCCGGCATGGTCGTCATCTGCGGCGACAGCCACACCACGACCTATGGCGCGCTCGGCGCGCTGGGCTTCGGCATCGGCACCACCGAGGTCGAGCATGTGCTGGCGACGCAGACGCTGGTCTACCGGGTCGCCAGGGACATGCGGATCCGCGTCGACGGCGCGCTGCCTGCGGGCACGACGGCCAAGGACCTGGTGCTGGCGATCATCGGCCGCATCGGCGCGCAGGGCGCGCGCGGCTACGTGGTCGAGTTCTGCGGGACGACGATCGACGCGCTGTCCGTCGAGGCGCGCTTCACGCTCTGCAACATGGCCGTCGAGGCCGGCGCGCGCGGCGCGCTGATCGCGCCGGACGCGACGGCGATCAACTACGTGCTGGCCCGCTGTCCCGACCTCGCCGGCGAATGGCGCGAGCCCGCGCTCGCGCGCTGGCGCACGCTGCGCAGCGATCCGGGCGCCCGCTTCGATGCCGAGCACCGCTTCGACGCGGCCGACATCGCGCCGCAGGTCACCTGGGGCACCAGTCCCGACCAGGTCGCGCCGATCGACGGCCACGCGCCCGACCCGGCCCGGATGGCCGTCGGCCCGGCGCGCGACAGCGCCGAACGCGCGCTGCGCTACACGCGGCTCGAGGCCGGCGCGGCGCTGGCGGGCACGCCGATCCAGCATGTCTTCATCGGTTCCTGCACCAATGGCCGCATCGAGGACCTGCGCGCCGCCGCCGCCGTGCTGCGCGGCAGCCGCGTCGCGCCGGGCGTGCGCGCGATGGTGGTGCCGGGCTCCGGCGCGGTGCGCGCGATGGCCGAGGCGGAAGGCCTGGATCGCGTCTTCCTCGATGCGGGCTTCGAATGGCGCCAGCCCGGCTGCTCGATGTGCCTGGCGATGAACGACGACGTGCTTGCCGACGGCATCCGCTGCGCCTCGACGACCAACCGCAACTTCGAAGGCCGGCAAGGGCGCGGCGCGATCACCCACCTGATGAGTCCGGCGATGGCCGCCGCCGCCGCGGTCACCGGCCGCCTGACCGATGTCCGCCGACTGCCGCCCGTCCTCGGCGAGGAGAGCCCGCGATGAATCCCGTCCGCCGCATCGAGGGCCGCAGCGCGGCCCTGCGCCTGGAGAACCTCGACACCGACCAGATCATGCCCAAGCAGTTCCTGCGCGGCATCGACAAGCAGGGGCTGCGCCAGGGCCTGTTCCACGACCTGCGCTTCGACGGCGAGGGCCGCGAGCGGCCCGGCTTCGTGCTGAACCAGCCCGCCTACGCCGGGGTGTCCGTGCTCATCGGCGGCAACAACTTCGGCTGCGGGTCCAGCCGCGAGCACGCCGTCTGGGGCCTGCAGCAGGCCGGCATCCGCGCTGTCGTCGCGCCGGGGTTCGGCGAGATCTTCTATTCGAATGCGATGGGGAACGGGCTGCTGCTGGTGACGCTGCCGGAGGCCGAGGTGCGCCGGCTCATGGACGAGGCGGACACGGTGCCGGGGAACACCGTCGAGATCGACGTGGAGACGCTCACGCTGCGCAGCGCCGGGGGCGTCGAGGCGCGCTTCGAGATGCTGCCGCGGCACCAGCGGATGCTGCTCGAGGGGCTCGATGCGATCGGGCTCTCGATGACCTACCGCGATCGGATCAAGGCCTTCGCGGCCGCGCACTGGGCGGCGCAACCGTGGCTCAAGGACGTGGCCCGGGCAAGCGGCGGTGGCCGCTGAAGCCCTTCGATGGAAAAGTCAGGCCGCAGTCAAGCCGGGAACGGCAGGCTGCGCCAGCGCTTGCCGGTGAGCGCCGCCACGGCGTTGGCGATCGCGGGCGCGATCGGTGGCACGCCGCATTCGCCCATGCCGGTCGGGGGATCCGCGGAAGGCACGATGTGCAGGTCCACCGGCGGCGCGTCCACATGGATGGGCACCCGGTAGTCATGCCAGTTACTCTGCTCGACCTCGCCGTTCTTCAGCGTGATCGCCGCGCCGGGCAAGGTCATGCCGATGCCCATCACCAGCGCGCCCTGCACCTGCGCCTCGATCGTGCGCGGGTTCACCGCGAGGTTGCAGTGCACCCCCGCCGTGACCCGGTGCAGCACCGGCCGGCCGCCCTTCATCGACACCTCGACGACATAAGCCACCACCGTGTTGAAGGACTCATGCACCGCCACGCCCCAGGCCCGCCCCTTGGCAAGCGTGGCCTTGCCGTAGCCCGACTTCGCCACCGCCAGGTCCAGCGCCGCCAGATGGCGCGCATGTTTGGCCAGCAGCTGCCGCCGGTAGGCCACCGGATCCAGCTTGCCGGCACGCGCCAGCTCGTCCACCAGCGTCTCCATCACGAAGGCGGTGTGCGTGTGCCCCACCGAGCGCCACCACAGCACCGGCACGTTGGCCTTGGGGTGATGGACCTCCAGCGCGATCGGGAAGGGATAGGCGCTCTCGGCCACGCCCTCGGTCATCGTGGCGTCCGCGCCGTTCTTCACCATGAAGTCCGCGAAGGGCGTGCCCATGGTGATGGACTGGCCCACGATCACATGCTTCCAGGCGAGCACCCCGCCCTGCCGGTCATGCGCGATCTCGACGCGGTGCAGGTGCGTCGGACGGTAGTAGCCGCCGCGCACGTCGTCCTCGCGCGTCCAGATCATCTTCACCGGCCCGGTCTTGCCCGCGGCGTGGCGCGCCTTGGCCACCTGCGCGGCCTCGACGACATAGTCCGAGGTCGGCGTCGCCCGCCGTCCGAAGCCGCCACCGGCGGTCATCGTGTGCAGCGTGACCTGCTCCGGCTTGAGCCCCAGCACGCCGGCGACCTGCGCCTGGTCCACCGTCTGGAACTGCGAGCCGACCCACACCGTGCAGCGATCGCCCCGGAAGTCGATGGTGCAGTTCAGCGGCTCCATCGGCGTGTGCGCCAGGTAGGGGAAGGTGAACTCCGCGGTGATGAGCGCCGGTGCCGGCTTCGCCGTCAGCGCCGCGGTGTCGGCCCGCTGGACCGCGATGCCCGGCTGCCTGGCCAGTGCGCGGAACTGCGCCAGCTGCGCCGCGCTGTCCACGCGCTCGACCCCGCTCAGGTCCCACTCGACCTTGACCAGCTCGCGCGCCTTGCGCGCCGGCCAGAAGCCGTTGGCCACGATGGCCAGGCCGGTCGCGCCGCCGCTGAGCGGCACCTGCAGCACCTCCTCGACGCCCGGCACCGCGAGCGCCGGCGCCGCGTCGAAGCGCGCGACGCGGCCGCCGAAGACCGGCGGATGGACCATGACGACGCTGCGTTGCCCCGGCAACTGCAGGTCGATGCCGAAGTCCTGGCGGCCGCTGGACTTGGCGCGCGCGTCGAGCCGGTTGACCGGCTTGCCGATCAGCTTGAACTGCGACGGATCCTTGAGCGCCACCGAGGCCGGCACCGGCTCGGCGAAGGCCGCCTGCGCCAGCGCGCCATACCCCAGGCGACGGCCGTCCGGCGTGACGACGCTGCCCGACTCGGTGCGCAGCTGCGCGGCTGGCGTGTTGAGCTGCTTCGCCGCGGCGGCGACCAGCATCGCGCGCATGCGGGCGCCGATCTCGCGGTACTGCTGCCAGGACGCCTTGATGCTGGTCGAGCCCCCCACCATCTGGATGTGGAAGAACGGATCCTTGTAGGCCTCGCCCGCCGGCGCGAGCTCGCAGCGGACCTTGCTCCAGTCCGCGTCCATTTCCTCGGCCACCAGCATCGGCAGCGCGGTCTGCACGCCCTGGCCGAAGTCGATCTTGCCGATGGTGACGGTGACGATGCCGTCCGCGTCGATCGCGACGAAGGCCGACGGCTGCTGGAAGGGCTTGAGCGGCTCGGGCGCGCCCGGCGCGGAGCCGCCCACCGACGCGTCCTGCGCGCCGCCGGGCGCCGCGTACAGCGCGAAGCCGGCGGCCAGGCCCAGCTTGAGGAAGACGCGGCGACCGAGGCCGCCCTCGCCCGGCGCGGCCGAGGACTCGGGCGCCTCGGCCAAGGCCGCGGGCAGTTCACCGCTGAGGTACTGGAACATGGGGCGCATGGGAGGCTCCTTCAGGCGAGCGAGCGGGCGGCGTCCTTGACGGCGGCATGGATCCGCACGTAGGTGCCGCAGCGGCAGAGGTTGGCGCTCATCGCGGCGTCGATGTCGGCGTCGCTGGGCTGGGGCCGGTGCCGCAGCAGCGCGACCGCGGCCATGATCTGGCCGCTCTGGCAGTAGCCGC
>NZ_VOSR01000011.1:0-30821 GCF_007997345.1 Mitsuaria sp. TWR114 | reverse complement strand
GCCGAGGCGCTGCTGCGCTGGCGGCATCCGCAACGCGGGCTGCTGACGCCGGACGCCTTCATCGTCGTGGCCGAGCGGCATCGGCTGATGCTGCCGCTGGGCGAGTGGGTGATGTACGAGGCCGCCCGGCAGGCGCGCGCCTGGCACGAGCGCGGCGTCGCGCCGGTGCCCATCGCCGTCAACCTGTCCAGCATGCAGTTCCGGCTGGCCAGCTTCTCCAAGTCGGTCGCCCATGTGCTGAAGACGGCCGGCGTGCCCGGCGAGTGGCTGGAGCTCGAGCTGACCGAGCGCATGCTGACCGACGAGATCGACCGCCTGCCCGAGCTGCTGCAGACGCTGCGCTCGCAGGGGCTGGAGATCTCGATCGACGACTTCGGCACCGGCTACACCGCGCTGAACCAGCTGACGCGGCTGCCGCTGGACAAGCTGAAGATCGACCAGAGCTTCGTCGCCGTGCTGCCGGACGACGCCGGCGCCGCGGCGATCACCCGCGCGGTGGTGCAGATGGCCAAGGGCCTGGGCCTGCGCATCGGCGCCGAGGGCGTGCGCAACGCGCGGCAATGGCATCTGCTGGCCGAATGGGGCTGCGACGAGCTGCAGGGCGAGGTCATCGCCACCGCGATGCCGGCTGACGAATTCGAAGCATGGCTGGCCCAGCGCGGCGAGCCCCGGCTTCCCAGGATCGACACATGACTTCCAAGACTCCCGACTCCGCCGGCCTGAATGGCGCGGCGTCCGCGGCGCATGGCGCGCCGGCTTCCCCGGCGTCCCACGCAACGGATCCGGCCATGACCGCCCTGCTGCGCGACGAGATCGCCGCCGCCGGCGGCTGGCTGCCCTTCGACCGCTACATGAGCCTGGCGCTGTACGCGCCGGGGCTGGGCTACTACGCCAACGCGCGCCGCAAGTTCGGCACGATGCCGCAGCAGGGCTCGGACTTCGTGACGGCGCCGGAGCTGTCGCCGCTGTTCGGCCGCGCGCTGGCGCGGCAGGTCGCGCAGGCGCTGGCGGTCAGCGGCACCGACACGGTGATCGAGTTCGGCGCCGGCAGCGGCGCGCTGGCCGAGCAGCTGCTGGAGGCGCTGGACGTCCTGGGGCAGCCGGTGACGAAGTACTTCATCGTCGACCTGTCCGGCAGCCTGCGCGAGCGCCAGGCCGAGCGGCTGGCGCGCTTCGCGCCGCGGGTCGAATGGCTGGACCGCTGGCCCGACGAGATCCACGGCGTGATGGTGGCCAACGAGCTGCTGGACGCGATCCCGGTCGACCTGGTGCGCTGGGACGGCCGGCAGTGGCTGCGGCGCGGCGTGGGCCTGGACGGGCAGGGCGGGCTGGTGTTCGTCGACCGCGCCGGCGACGCGCGCCCGCCGCTCCCGCCCGAGGAGGATGCCGGCTTCCTGCCGGGCACGGTGACCGAGATCCACCCGCAGGCCGAGGCCTTCGTGCGCACGCTGGCGGAGCGCCTCAAGCGCGGCGCGGCGTTCTTCATCGACTACGGTTTCCCGGAGTCGGAGTACTACCACCCGCAGCGCACCGGCGGCACGCTGATGTGCCACCACCTGCACCGGGCCGATCCCGATCCGCTGGCGCTGCCGGGGCAGAAGGACATCACCGCGCACGTGAACTTCACCGGCATCGCGCTGGCGGGCCAGGACGCGGGGCTGACGGTGCTGGGCTACACGAGCCAGGCCAACTTCCTGATCAACTGCGGCCTGGTCGACCTGATGGGCCAGGCCACGCTGGCGCAGCGCGGCATGGCCCACCGGCTGATCGCCGAGCACGAGATGGGCGAGCTGTTCAAGGTGATCGGCTTCGCGCCGGGCGAGGGCTTCGACGCGCTGGGGTTCAGCGCGGGCGATCGGTCTCACACGCTCTGAGCGCGGCCAGCCGCGCCGCGTGGATCGCCTGCCCGATCGCCGGCCCTTGCTTGCCGGCCGCCAACGCCGCTGCTGAAATCGCCGACTGGTCGACCGACTGCACCGCCTTCAGGTCGTGCAGCAGCGCGGTGCGCTGCGGGTAGGCGCGGTCCTGCAGGCCGGCACGGCCGCGCGCATCGCACTCGCAGGCCAGCAGCAGCTGTGCGAAGCGCTCCGGCCGGCGCAGCGCATCGCAACGCTCGATCAGGCGCAGGCGCG
This sequence comes from Mitsuaria sp. TWR114, assembly GCF_007997345.1. NCBI lineage: Bacteria > Pseudomonadati > Pseudomonadota > Betaproteobacteria > Burkholderiales > Sphaerotilaceae > Roseateles > Mitsuaria sp. TWR114. The sequence goes on along the minus strand of NZ_VOSR01000011.1, from coordinate 28,689 downwards.
CCTCGGCGCTGAAGTCCAGGCTCTGGTGGACATGCGTGTGCTCGCGCGCCACCAGCTCGGCCAGTTCCTTGCAGTCCGACGGCACGCGCCAGCGCTGCGACAACGCGGCCGCCAGGGCCACGCCGCGCGCCTCGTGCTTCAGGTGGCGGGGCCATTCGGCCTCGGGCGTCGTGCCCTTGCCCAGGTCGTGGCACAGCGAGGCGTAACGCACCGGCAGCGGTGCGTCGACGCGCGCGCATTCCGCCAGCACCAGCAGCAGGTGGGCGCCGGTGTCGATCTCCGGGTGATGCGCCTCGGGCTGCGGGACCCCGAACAGCCGCGCCAACTCCGGCGCGATGCGCGCCAGCGCGCCGCAATCGCGCAGGATCTCGATCATCCGCGCCGGATGCCGCTCCATCAGCCCCCGGGAGAGCTCCTGCCAGACGCGTTCGGCGACCAGCGCGTCGGCCTCGCCGGCATCCACCATGTCGCGCATCAGCGCCATGGTTTCCGGCGCGACCGAGAAGTCCCCGAAGCGCGCCGCGAAGCGGGCCAGGCGCAGGATCCGCACCGGATCCTCGGCGAAGGCCGGCGACACGTGGCGCAGGATCCGCGCCGCGAGATCCCGCTGGCCGCCATAGGGGTCGATCAGCGAACCGTCTTCGGCCCGGGCCATCGCGTTGATCGTCAGGTCGCGTCGGGCTAGGTCCTGTTCGAGGGTGACGTCGGGGTCGGTGTGGAACTGGAAACCGTGGTATCCGGATCCGGTCTTGCGCTCGGTCCGGGCCAGTGCCACCTCTTCATGGGTCACGGGGTGCAGGAACACCGGGAAATCCTTGCCGACGGGCTGAAATCCCTTGTCGATCAAGGACTTGGGCGTGGCTCCGACCACCACCCAATCACGGTCCTGGACCGGCAGGCCCAGCAGGGCGTCCCGGACGGCACCCCCGACGAGATACATCTGATCACTCATGTTGCGGCGCAGCATCCCCAAGGTGTGGGGTGCTCATTTAGGCTGTGTCTCCGTATATTCACCAATGCCACCTGCACACCAGTGTCTGTTCAAACAGACCAGCTACCGAGAGAGACAGTTGTAGCCAGGCAGGTCGGGCAAGCAGTAGGGAGTTTATGAATGAAGTCTGTTCTCCTCCTCTTGCTGGGCGGAATTGGTCTGGCCGCTCAAGCGCAGGAATCCCCGGTCACGGACGCGAAGGCCGTCCATGTGGCCGCCGAGACGAGTTTCGTCTCGCAAAGCCAGTCGGCACCGGCCCAGCTGCCGGATGTCAATGAACAGGACGGCGCGGACCAGGTGCTGCCGTCGTTCGTGTCCGAGTCCCAGAACCAGGCCATGATGCTCGGCGGCTTGCTGGCCGCCGGCTTCCTGGTCCGCCGCCGCCGCGATCACTGATCCCGGCGGTCCACCTCGCCGCTTCCCGCCGCCTGCCCGCACAGGTGACCGGAAGCGGTTTTTCATGGGGCGGGCGGGTCGGCGGGCGTGTCAGGCCTTGAGCACCGGCACCGGTCCGCTGACGTCGCGATAGGGCTCCTCGAAGTCCAGGAAATCCTTCTCCGCGATCGCGTCGGCGATCCACTCGCGCACGCCGGGGGCCGCCTCCACGCGCGCCAGGTAGCCCTTGAGCGCCTCCGGCACCGGCAAGGCGTAGCGCGTCACCCGCATCACGACCGGCGCGAAGAACGCATCCGCCGCGCCGAACGCGCCGAACAGGAAGGGGCCGCCGCTTTGGGCGAGCGCGTCCGTCCACAGCTCGACGATGCGCGCCAGGTCCTTGCGCAGGCCGGCCTCGGAGGCCAGCAGCCGCGGCCCCACCGTGCTCAGGTCGGCGTCGATGTTCATCACGCACAGGCCGCGCAGCTGGCCGAAGCCGCTGTGCATCTCGGCGCACAGGCTGCGCGCGCGGGCGCGCTGGCGCGGATCGCTCGGCCAGATGCCCTTGTCGGGGAAGCGCTCGGCCAGGTACTCGACGATGGCCAGCGAATCCCACACCGCCAAACCTTCGTCGACCAGCACCGGCACCTTGCCGGTCGGCGTCGCCGCGCCGACTTCGCGGTAGAAGGCCGAATCCGGCGTGAAGTCGAAGCGCAGCACGCGCTCCTGGAAATCGATGCCCAGGCCCTTCATGAGCACCCAGGGGCGCATCGACCAGGACGAGTAGTTCTTGTTGCCGACGATCAATTGCATGCGGGAGTCCCTTCGCGTGGAGGAGGACGGCGCCGGCGGGGAGCCGGCGCCGCGGGGTCAGTTGGTGCCGGCGGGCGCGCCCGCCGTGGTGCCGTTGGCCGGGATGTCCGGCGCCGACGCCGCGGCCGGGCCGATGACGCGCCCGAGCCGGTCGCGCAGCTGCGTGCCGCCCTCGCGGCCCATCAGCTGGGCATAGATCGTCGCGTTGGACAGCACCTTGCGCACATAGTCACGGGTCTCCCAGATCGGGATGTTCTCGGTCCAGATGGCGGCGTCGAGCTGCGGCCCCTCGCGCCAGCGCCGCGGGCGGTTCGGTCCGGCGTTGTAGGCGGCGGCCGCCATCGCCTGCGAACCGTCGAAGCTGTCCATCACCAGCTTGAGGTAGCCGGTGCCCAGGCGCAGGTTGGTGTCGCGGTCGTGCAGCATGTCGGGCCGGAATTCGACGCCCAGTTTCCTGGCCGTCCACTTGGCGGTCGCCGGCATCACCTGCATCAGGCCGCCGGCGCCGACATGCGAGCGCGCGTCCATCATGAAGCGCGACTCCTGGCGGATCAGCCCGTAGACATAGGCCGGGTCCAGGCCCACCGCGGTGGACTGCCGGAGCACGTCGGCGCGATAGGGCATGGGGAAGCGCTGGGCCAGGTCGATCTCGGTGCGGGTGCGTTCGCTGGTCTGGATGCAGCGCTCCCAGAGCTCGCGCTCGCAGGCGGTCTGCGCGACGGCGAGCAGTTCGCGGTCGGACAGGCCGCGCAGGCTGAAGTTCCACTCGCGCTGGCCCTCGCTGCGCAGGCCCACCGCCAGCAGCTGCAGCGCGCGCTGGATGCCGGGATTGGCCAGCGCCTGCGCCCGCTCCTGCGCGCTCAGCTCGGCCGGCGAGGGCGGCAGCGGCAGGCGCAGCTTGAGCTCGTCCGCGGCGAGCTTGCCGTAGAAGCTCAGCGGCGACGCAATCGCGCGCAGTGACTCCAGGGCCTCGCGACGCTGGGCGTCGCCGGCGGGGCCGTTCGCCGCGAGCTGCTGCTGGGCCTTGGCGCGCCAGTACTGCCAGGTGATGTCCTTCTGGTCCGACGGCTTCATCAGCGCGATCGCCGCCACCAGCTGCTCCGGCCGGCTGGCGCCGGCGTCGCCGCGCAGCGCGGCGCGGGCGATCCAGTTCACCGTGTCGTCGCTCCATTCGAGCGGCCCGCCCAGTCGCGCCTGCAACTTCAGCGCGCGTTCGAAGTGGTCGTTGGCCTCGTCCTTCAGCCGCAGCGCGGCCTGCCGGCCGTACTGGGCCCACAGCCAGGCGGACAGGTCATTGGGCAGCTTCGGCGCCCAGCGGCGAACGTCGTCTTCGGCCTTGTCGTAGTCGGTGGCGAGCAGCCGCATCAGCGCCAGCAGCGTCAGCTCCGCCCGGGCGCGCGGGGACGCGGCGGCCTTGCGCTGGAGGTAGCGGTCGGGCTTGTCCATCAGCTCGGCGATCGCGTCCTGGTCGGCCTTGGACAGCAGCGCCGCGGCCTGCTTCACGGCGCGCGGCTTGTTGGTCTCGACGACCAGCCGCAGCTTGCGCCAGACATCCGAGTCCTTGAACTGGCCGTTCTCGTGCAGCGTCGCGGCCAGCATGTTGCAGCCCTCGTCGGCGTCGCGCTGCGCCAGCCAGGCGGTGCGCGCCGCCTCGCGGAGCTCGCGCGCCGGCGGGTCGGCCAGCAGCGTGTAGCAGACGACCTCGCGGTCGTCCTGCATCTTGTAGCCGGCCAGGTCGCGACGGAAGTTGGCCCAGTCGCGCCGGTGGCCCAGTTCGAGCAGCCAGTCGTTGCGCAGGCGGTCCTCGACGTAGCTGCCGGGCCAGCGGGCGTAGAAGGCGGTGATCTCGGGCTGCTGCGCGTCGGCCAGCCGGGCGTTCAGCTCCCAGTAGTCGAACCAGGGCGCGAGCGGGTGCTGCTGGTCGAAGGCGACCTGCCGCATCGCGGCCAGCCGCGAGCGGTCACGGGTACGCCAGGCCTCGCGGGCGTCGGTCACCAGGTCCGGCAGCGGCGGTGGCGGATTGGGCACGACGGCGAAGGGCATCGTCGACTGCGCGACGGCGGGGAGGGCCGTCCAGGCGCAGAGCGCGCCCAGGGTGGCGGAGGCGAGGGCGGTTACAGTGATTCGAGCGAACTTCATGACCGACTGCGATGAATGATTCCCCCACGGCCCCCGACGCCGCCGGCATCGCCGGCAAGACCTGGCCCCATGAGCGAAGCGAATTGCGCCGCGCCTTGCTGGCGCGCCGCCGCGAATGGTCGGCCGGCGCCGAGGCCCGTCTCGCCGCCGACAAGCTGGACGAGCAGCTGCTTCCGCTGCTGCGCCAGCTCGAGCCGCTGAGCCTCGGCCTGTACTGGCCGCTGGAGGGTGAATTTAACGCAGCGGCCTGGGCCGCGACGCACAAGCTCGGCGGGGCGATGCAACTGGCGTTGCCGTTCGCCCGCAAGGCCGGCGACCGCGGGCCGGCGGCGATGGAGTTCCGGCGCTGGGACGGCACCCCGCCCACGCTCAAGGACGAATGCGGCATCCCCAGCGCCACCGGCCCGGTGCTCGTGCCCGAGGTGCTGCTGGTGCCCTGCCTGGGCTACACGCGCGAGGGGTTCCGGCTCGGCTATGGCGGCGGTTATTTCGACCGCTGGCTGGAGGCGCATCCCGGCGTCACGACGATCGGCCTGGCCTGGAGTTGCTGCGAAGCCAGCTTCGAGGTGCAGCCGCACGACCAGGCGATGACCGTCGTCGTGACCGAGCGCGAGGTGCTCGCGCCCTGAGGCGGCGCGGCGCTCAGCCCGAGTGCTCGTCCACGGGCGGATCGGGCTCGCCGATCGCGCGCCGGGTGAGCGCCGACTGCTCGCCGATCCAGCGCGCGAACTCGACGACCTCGGGCCGCTGTCGCCCGTGCGCCGACATCATGAGCCAGTAGACCGTCGGGCAGTCGGTACGGCCGGCCGCGCCGAAAGGCTCGACCAGCTCGCCGCGCTCCAGCGCCTCGTAGATCAGCGGCAGCCGCGCCAGCGCGACCGCCTGGCCCGAGACCGCGGCCTGGATCTGCTGGTAGGTGAAGTTCAGGTACATCCAGCGCCGCGGCTGCAGGTCGGGCGCGCCGTGCAGCGCCAGCCAGCGCCGCCAGCTCAGGAACAGGCCGCTGGGGCGCTGGTCGTCCTCCTCGGCCAGCGTGTACTGGCGCAGGTCGGCCGCCTGGCCCAGCGGCGGGCCCTGGCCCTCCTGCGCCTGCTTCGCGACCCAGGGGTTGACCACCGGCGTGAGCATCTCGCCGAACATCCGCTGCGCCGACGGCGCCACCCGGTTGGGCGCGGCATAACGCAGCGCGACGTCGAACTCGCTGTCGTCGATCTCGACCAGCTGGTCGAGCGCGGACACGCGGATGTCCATGTCCGGATGCTCGCGCTGGAAGGCCTCCAGGCGCGGGATCAACCACAGCGACGCGAACGAGGCGAAGGTGGTGACGTTGACCACGCGTCGGCCGCGCGTCGAGCGGATCTGGCGCACGGTGCTGTCCAGCCGCTCCAGCATCGGCTCGACCGCCGCCAGCAGCAGCTTGCCGTCCGGCGCCAGCTCGACATGGCGGGTGCCACGCAGGAAGAGCGTGGCGCCGAGTTCCTCCTCCAGCGACCGGATCTGGCGGCTGATGGCGGACTGGGTCAGGTAGAGCTCGTCGGCGGCGGCGCTGAAGCTCAGGCGCCGGGCCACCGCCTCGAAGGCGCGCAGCGGACCGACGGCGAGCGGGCGATGTCGAGGCGGATTCATGCGCGGATGGTATCAATCGACGCGCGAAGACTCATTGGACCGGCATGCGGGGCAACCCTAATATCCCTCCATGTCCACGAGGAACGCCGCCAGGTGCGCGGGCCGCCCGGCGGACGGGGAGCCGATCATGAACGTCATGCAAAAGTCATCAATCCAGGTCAGCCGCGACGATGCCGCGTGGGCGTTGTCCGCGGGCGAGGCGATGAGCCTGCCGATCGGCCCGGGCCGCCGCGAGCTGCATGTGCTCGACGGGCGCGTCTGGGTGACGCAGCGCGGCGACCTGAACCTGCCGGCCCAGGACTTCTGGCTGTCGGCCGGCGAGACCCTGGAAGTGGCCAGCGGCACCGAACTGGTCGTGGAAGCCTGGCCGACCGCCCGCTTCCAGCTGATGGTGCCGCCGCAGGCCTGCGCCGCCCAGCGCGCGCGGCGCGTCAGCCGGCTGCCTTCTTTCGGGCAGCTGTTCGGCCAGCGCCTGGCGAACGCTTGAGCGCCGGAGCCGTGGCCTTGACCGGTTTCAGCTTCCTGTCGGTGCTGGGCTCGGCGGTGGTGCCGGCGCTCTTCTTCGGCGTGCTGGCCTTCGGCTTCGCATTGGCCGAGCGCAAGGCCGACTCCATCGCCAGCCGCCCCCAGGGCAGCATCAGCGCCGGCGACTCCAGCGTCTCCTCCGGCGGCCGGAAGTAATTCAGGCTGGCGACCTCCTGTCGCCCGTCCTTGCCAGTCTTCGCGTACCGGAAGGGCTCGCAGCCGGCCTCGAGGTAGCGCGGCTGGCTGACGGCGTCCGCCTTCAGGTAGAGCTCGTCGCGGCTGATGATGGCCAGAAACAGGTCGTCGACATAGAGCCCGAAGCCCCCGAACATCCGCCGCGCCAGCACCGGCCCGAGCGGCGCCAGCAGCTCCATGCAGTGGTTGGCGAAATCGCTGCCCGCGCCGGCGACGCGCCGGACGGTTCCCGTGGTGGTGGTGCCTCGTGCCATGGCGGCGACTCTAGCAACCCGCGTCCGGCGCGGCCACAATGGCCGGCTCCGGGGCCCGTCGGTCCCGCTGGGCAACGCGAAGGGGCCGGATGGATCCGAACGACAAGCTGCCGATTTCCGAAGACCGCCAGGCGCTGCGCGAGCGCCTGATCCGCGAGCGCCTGGACCTGCCGGGCCGCCTGGAACTCGCGGACCTGGTGCAGGGCGTGCTGCGCGTGTGGCTGGTGGGACGCAAGGAAAAGCGCATTGCGGCGTACTGGCCGATCAAGGGCGAATTCGATCCGCTGCCGGCGCTGTACCGCTGGAGCGAGGTCGATCCCGAACGCCGCATCGGCCTGCCCGTCGTCGATCGCGAGCAGGGGCGCCTGCGCTTCCACGTCTGGTATCCCGGCTGCCCGATGGAAGAGGACGCGACCGGCATCACCAAGCCCAAGGACACCGAGGCCTTCGAGCCCGAACTCCTGCTGCTGCCCTGCCTGGGCTACGGCCCGGGCGGCATCCGCATGGGCTACGGCGGCGGCTTCATGCTGCGCACCATCGCGCAGATCCAGCCCCGGCCGCAGGCCGTGGGCGTCGGTTTCAGCCACGGCTTCCAGCCGACGCTGACCGCCCAGCCGAACGACGTGCGGCTGGACGCGATGCTGACCGAGATGGGAGTGGTCTGGGAGAATCCGCGCGCATGAATGCCGTCGATTCCCCCGTCCGCCCGACCGCCGACACGCTGGATGCGCTGTATGTGGCCCACCTCGCCGAGCAGCAGCGTCGCACCGAACACGCGCTCCAGCGCGGTGGCTACGACGCGCTGCTGATCGCGTCCGGTGTCGAGAAGTTCGCCTTCCTCGACGACCGGCCCTACGTCTTCCAGCCCAATCCCCACTTCAAGCTGTGGGTGCCGCTGATCCGCCATCCGGACAGCTGGCTGGTGATCCGTCCCGGCCACCGGCCCCGGCTGGTCTACGTCCAGCCCGAGGACTACTGGCATGTGCCGCCCGAGGCGCCGAGCGGCTTCTGGGTGGAGCACTTCGAAATGATCGTCGTGCGCACCCCCGGTGAGGCGCTGCCCTACCTGCAGCTGCCGGGCGAGCTGGCGATCGTCGGCGAGGCCGACGCGGCGCTGGGCGACATCGTCCCGAACAACCCGCCCGAGGTGCTGAACCCGCTGCATCACGCGCGCGCGGTGAAGACCGGCTACGAGCTGCTGCGCCTGCGCGAGGCGTCGACGCTGGGCGCGACGGCGCACCTGGCCGCGCAGCGCGCCTTCCGCGAAGGCCGGTCGGAGGCGGCGATCCATGCCGCCTACCTCCGGGCCTGCGGCCTGGCCGAGCGCGACCTGCCCTACGGCAACATCGTCGCGCTGAACCAGCACGCCGCGGTGCTGCATTACCAGTACCAGGACCAGCGGGCGCCGGCGCAGTCGCTGTCGCTGCTGATCGACGCGGGCGCGCACAGCTGCGGGTATGCCTCGGACATCACCCGCACCACCGGCAACGGCGACGCCAGCTTCCAGGCGCTGGTCGACGCGATGGAGGCCGCGCAGCTGCGCCTGGTCGATCGCGTGCGCGCGGGCGTCGACTACCGCGACATCCACCTGGCCTCGCACCGCGAGATCGCCGGCGTGCTGCGGCAGCTGGGCATCGTGCGGATGGACGAGGACGCGATGCTCGCGCAGGGCGTGACCTCGACCTTCCTGCCGCATGGCATCGGCCACCTGCTCGGCCTGCAGGTGCACGACATCGGCGGCTTCATGGCCGGCGAGGACGGCGGCACGATCCCCAAGCCCGACGGTCACCCCTACTTGCGGCTGACGCGCATGCTGCAGCCCGGCATGGTGGTGACGATCGAGCCGGGGCTGTACTTCATCCCGATGCTGCTGGACAAGCTGCGCGCGACGCCCGCGGCGGCGCAGGTGGACTGGGCGCTGGTCAAGCACCTCAGCGCCTTCGGCGGCGTGCGCATCGAAGACGATGTCGCCTGCCGCCACAGCGGCGCGCCCGAGAACCTGACGCGGGACGCGTTCGCGGCGCTGGGCTGAGCGCTGGCGCCCTCGGCGCCCACCCCGTCACGCATGAAAAAAGGGCCCGCGGGCCCTTTCGTTCATCGTTCCGGTCGTCGAGCGGCGCCCGATGACGGTCGCTGGCGGGCGCTCGCCCGCCGGCCTCAGGCTGCCTTGCGGCGGCGCGCCATGCCCAGGCCGACCAGCGCCAGCCCGGCCAGCGCCAGCGAACCCGGCTCCGGCACGGTCGTCAGCTGCACGTTCCAGTTGTTGATCACGCCGACGTCGGCGCCGGCCAGGTCGGCCACGCGCAGCGTCCAGGTGCCGAAGGCGTCCTGGCCGTTGAAGGCCGACAGCAGTTCTTCCGCGCGGAAGCTGCCGGTGAACGGCGCGGCGCCATTGGCGACGGCGGTGGTCGCCGCATCGTCGAAGACGGTGTTGAAGAAGTTGTCGGCCGATCCGCCGCGGCGGTTGAACAGCTGGACGGTGGTGCCGGTCGGCGCGATCAGCCAGATCGCCAGGTCGGCGTCATAGGTGTGGCGCAGGTCGACGATCGAGACGTTGACGTCGCTCAGCGTGCCGCGGGTGTCGACGTTCAGCGTGGAGGTCACGACGCAGCGGTCGCAGATGGCGGTCGGCGTGGTGCTGGAGGCGGTCACGACCGCGGCTTGGGCGGTGAAGGCGGTGGTCAGGGAGGCGGCGCAGACGGCCAGCAGACGCTTGAAGTTCATGGAGTCAGGGTCACAAAAAAGGTGGCTTGTGACTCCATGTAAGCAGTGTTCATGCCAATGAATTAGGGATGGCGTTCGAATCCCTTCTGGCATAGGCACTTGGCGCTGTTTCCGTGAACAATTCCCGGCGCTCCGCGCGTGCGGTTTTAACGAACTGTCAAGAATCCCGACGTTGGCTGCTTGCGCCGTCCCCTCAGCTGATGCGAGGGCCGAGGGGATGAAACGGATTTCTGGGACTCAGAACCGATAGCCCACGCCGACGCCGATCAGCAGCGGATCGATCTTGAACTTGCCGACCGACGCGCCCTTGGAGCGCACCTCGGTGTCCATCTTGAGCTTCTTGATGTCGAGGTTGATCGACCACCTCGGATCCAGCATCACGTCGAAACCGACCTGCAGGGCCAGGCCGACGCTCTGCTTCTCGATGCTGGGCGCCAGCGCCGCCTGCACGGCCGGCTCGAAGCGGGCGCTGGAGAAGCGCGTGTAGTTGAGGCCGGCGCCAAGGTAGGGGCGGAACTGCCCGTCCGGGTTGAAGTGGTACTGCAGCGTCAGCGTCGGCGGCAGGTGCTTCACGGTCCCGATGCGCACGCCGTTGCTGCGCAGCGTGTGCCGTTGCGGCACGGTCAGGATCAGCTCGGTCGCCAGGTTCGGCGTGATGAAGTAGCTGATGTCGACTTCGGGAATCGTCTTGCGGCTCAGCGACAGGCCGAGCCCGGTCCGGTCCTTGTCCGCCGGGTCGATGTTCACCGCGCGGGCGCGGATCACCCAGGGGCTGCCCTGCGCATGCGCGGGCAGCGCGGTGGTCGTCATCAGCGCCGTGAGCGCCATGAGCGCCGCGGCGCCGAGGGACAAGCGGGATCGGGTGGGGATGCGGGACATACGTTCACTCCTGGTCAATGGGTGACCGGCATTGAACGTGGGCCCCGGGCCGCTGGCCTTGACCGTTCACAAGGAACGGCGGCGCGGCATGAAGACCGCCCGCGGCGGCGCGGACCGCTTGCGCGGGGTCAAGCTTGGGCGGCGAGACCGAGGCGTTTGCACAACTCCAGCGTCAGCGCGCTCTGGTTGAGCGTGTAGAAGTGCAGCCCCGGCACGCCGCCGGCGATCAGGCGCTCGCACAGTCGCGTGACGACGTCCAGGCCGAAGGCGCGCACGGAGGCGGCGTCATCCATGTAGCCCTCCATCTTCAGCGCGACCCAGCGCGGGATCTCGATGCCGTCGCGCTGCGCGAACTGCGCGATGCGCGCGTAGTTGTTGATCGGCATGACGCCCGGCACGATCGGCACCTCCACGCCCAGGGCGCGGGAGGCCTCGACGAAGTGGAAGTAGGCATCGGGGTTGTAGAAGAACTGCGTGATCGCGCCGCTGGCGCCGGCGCGCACCTTGTCGGCGAAGAACTGCAGGTCGCGCGCCGCGTAGCGCTGCTGCGGGTGGTACTCGGGATAGGCCGCGACCTCGATGTCCCAGTCCTCGCCCTGCGTCTCGCGGATGAAGCGCACCAGCTCGGCGGCGTAGCGGAACTCGCCCGCCGTGGCCGTGCCGCTGGGCAGGTCGCCGCGCAGCGCGACGACGCGGCGGATGTCCTGCGCGCGGTAGGTCGCCAGGATCTCGGCGATGTTCTCGCGCGTGGAGCCGACGCAGGACAGGTGCGGCGCGGCGTCGAAGCCCTGCGACGCGATGTCGGCGACGGTCGACAGCGTCTTCTCGCGCGTGGAGCCGCCGGCGCCGTAGGTGACGCTGAAGTACTGCGGATTCACCGCGCGCAGTTCCTGCACGACGGTCTTGAGCTTCTCGGTGCCGACGGGCGTGTTGGGCGGGAAGAATTCGATGCTGACCGGCGTCGTCATGGTTGTTGGATCCAGATGAAGAATTCGGTGTTGCCGTCGCCACCGGTGACGGGGCTTTCGAACCAGCCCTTGACGACGAGGTCGCGCTTCTCGGCGGCGGCCACGGCCTGTTCCTTGACCACGGCGTACTGCGACTTGTCCTTGACGATGCCGTTCTTGTTCAAGGCCTTGGGGCCGAGCTCGAACTGCGGCTTGATCAGCAGCAGCGCCTGGCCTTGCGGCTTGAGCCAGCCGGCCACGTGCTTGATCGTGCCGATCATCGAGATGAAGCTCAGGTCGCCCACGACGAGGTCGAAAGGCTCGGCGGGCACATAGTCCTTCACGTGCATGCCTTCGAGGGCCGTCACGCGCGGGTCGGCCTTCAAGGTCTCGTGCAGCTGGCCGTGGCCGACGTCGATGCCGGTCACGTGCGCCGCGCCGGCCTTGAGCAGCACGTCGGTGAACCCGCCCGCGCTCTGGCCCATGTCCAGGGCCGAGAAACCGGCCACCGACACGCCGACCTTGGCCAGCGCACCCTCGAGCTTGAGCCCGCCGCGCGAGACGTAACGCAGTTCGGCATCGTTCGTCACGCGCATGGGGGTGGTCTCGGGCAGGTCCTCGCCGCACTTGCGCACGACGGTCCAGCCCTTGGGGCCTTCCCACTCGACCGCGCGTGCGTCGATCAGCCGCTGGGCAGCCGAGCGCGTGGGCGCCAGGCCAAGGGAAAGAAGCCGCTGATCAGCACGCATGGTCGGGTCTCGGTTCAGTCGACGGTCAGTCGATCAATAGCGGTAGGTGTCGGGCTTGTAGGGACCGGCCTTGCTGACGCCGATGTAGGCGGCCTGCTCGTCGGTCAGCTCGCTCAGCTGCGCGTTCAGCGTCTTGAGCTGCAGGCGCGCGACGTGCTCGTCCAGGTGCTTGGGCAGCACGTAGACCTGGCCCACGGCATAAGCGTCCTTGTGCGCGAACAGCTCGATCTGCGCGATGGTCTGGTTGGCGAAGCTCGAGGACATCACGTAGCTCGGGTGGCCGGTGCCGCAGCCCAGGTTCACGAGGCGGCCCTTGGCCAGCAGGATGATGCGCTTGCCGTCCGGGAAGATCACGTGGTCCACCTGCGGCTTGATCTCTTCCCACTCGTACTGCTCGAGCGAGGCGACGTCGATCTCGTTGTCGAAGTGACCGATGTTGCAGACGATCGCGTTGTGCTTCATCGCAGCCATGTGCTCGTGGCGGATCACGTTCTTGTTGCCGGTCGTGGTCACGAAGATGTCGGCCTTGTCGGCGGCGTATTCCATCGTCACGACGCGGAAGCCCTCCATCGCGGCCTGCAGCGCGCAGATCGGATCGATCTCGGTGACCCAGACCTGGGCCGACAGCGCGCGCATCGCCTGCGCCGAGCCCTTGCCCACGTCGCCGTAGCCGGCGATCACGGCGATCTTGCCGGCGACCATGACGTCGGTGGCGCGCTTGATGCCGTCCACCAGCGACTCGCGGCAGCCGTAGAGGTTGTCGAACTTGCTCTTGGTGACCGAGTCGTTGACGTTGATCGCGCGGAACAGCAGCGTGCCCTTGGCCGACATCTCCTTCAGGCGATGCACGCCGGTGGTCGTTTCCTCGGTCACGCCGATGATCTCGGCGCTCTTGCGGGTGTACCAGGTCGCGTCTTCGGCGATCTTCTTCCTGATCGCGGCGAACAGGATGCGCTCTTCCTCGCTACCCGGATTGGCCAGGACCGACAGGTCCTTCTCGGCCTTCTGGCCCAGGTGCATCAGCAGCGTCGCGTCGCCGCCGTCGTCCAGGATCATGTTGGGGCCTTCGCCCGCTTCGCCCTTGGCGCCGAACTCGAAGATGCGGTGGGTGTAGTCCCAGTAGTCTTCCAGCGTCTCGCCCTTGTAGGCGAAGACGGGGGTGCCGACGGCGACCAGCGCGGCGGCGGCGTGGTCCTGCGTCGAGAAGATGTTGCACGAGGCCCAGCGGACTTCGGCGCCCAGCGCCTGCAGCGTCTCGACCAGCACGGCGGTCTGGATCGTCATGTGCAGCGAGCCGGTGATGCGCGCGCCCTTGAGCGGCTGGGCCGCGGCGTATTCCTCACGGATCGCCATCAGCGCGGGCATCTCGCTCTCGGCGATCTTGATCTCCTTGCGGCCCCAGTCGGCCAGCGACAGGTCTTTGATCAGGTACTGGTCTTGGGCCAGCGGCTTCAGTTGGGCGTTCATGCGGACTCCTGCGAGGAAGGGCCGTCGACGCCAGCGATCAGGACATGGGGAGAAGTGGGGAGGGCACTTGCCGCTCGGTCCTCACCCGGCCTGCGAAGGGTCGACGGGTGAGCGCGGTTGCCATGGCCGCGGGCACGTCGCCGCGCGGCGGTTCCGAGCCTGGCCTCGATGGGATGGGAGGTCGCAACGCTCCTCGGAACAGGGCGCGATTGTAGACATGTTCCGTTCGACGGCTTGATGACAGCGTCACGGTCGGGGCCACAATCGCCCCTTATGCGAACGATCCCCCCGCTCAGCGACTGTCCCCGCGCGGCCTGGCTCCCCCTGCGCGGGGTGCTGACCGACATCGACGACACCCTGACGGCCGAGGGCGACATCGCCCCCGCCGCGCTGGCGGCCCTGCATCGGCTGCAGGGCGCCGGCGTCCCGGTCATCGCGATCACCGGCCGGCCCGCGGGCTGGAGCGCGCCCTTCGCGTTGGACCGGCCCCTGCGGGGGATCGTGGCGGAGAACGGCGGGGTGCTGCTGCACCGGGAGAACGACGCGCTGGTCACCGAGTTCGCCCAGGACGACGCGACGCGACGGGAGAACTTCGCGCGTCTGCAGGCCTGCGCGGGGGCGATCGTGGCGACGGTGCCGGGCGCCCAGCTGGCGCGCGACAGCGCGGGGCGGCTGACCGACATCGCGGTCGACCACAGCGAATTCACGCGGCTGGACGACGACGCGATCGCCGCCGTCTGCGACCTGATGCGCGCCCATGGGCTGGTGGCGACGGTGAGCTCGATCCACGTCAACGGCTGGATCGGGGAACACAGCAAGTGGACCGCCGCCCAGTGGGCGGTGAAGCGGCTGACCGGGCGAGCGTTCGATCCGCGGGAGTGGGTCTATGTCGGCGACTCGACGAATGACCAGCTGATGTTCGAGCGGGTGCCCCTGTCGGTGGGGGTGGCCAACATCGCGCGTTTCCTGCCGATGCTGGATCACCCGCCGGCCTACGTCACCGCCAGCGAGCGCGGCGACGGTTTCGCGGAAGTGGCCCGCGCCTTGCTGGCCGCGGCCGGCTGAGGGCGGGTCGGCGCGTCCTCGACGGCCGGGACGCGCGGCCGGGGCTGGCGCCCTTCGACCGGATCCCAGGCATGCCGCCCGACCAGCGCCGACACTCCCGGCCAGTCATGCCCGCGCGGCAGCACCCGCGCCAGGCTCGCATGGCTGACGCGTCCGCCGACGGCCACGAGCCGCTCCGCCACCTCGATGCGCCGGCGCCGCAGCCGCGGCAGCAGCCAGCGGTTGGTCGGGCGCTCGCGCAGCACGCTGGGATGCGGCATGCAGCGGTGCTCCGCCATCAGCAGGTGGCGCAGCAGCACCTCCAGTCCGAACGGGTCGAGGTGGCGCCAGTCGGTGCTCAGCCGCGCCAGCGCGAAGCGCAGGTTGGCCTGGGCGTCGGAACGCGCGACATGGAAACGGTTCTGGCCAGTCATGAACATCGGGGCCTCCGATCGGGGGAGATCGATGCGCCCGCGCGGCAAGCGCGGCGCCTGTCCTGGATGTCGGCGGGCGCGCGGGGGTTCTGAAGCCCGAGGATGTCCCCAAAAACGTCACGAAACGCAAACGCCCCTCGACCTGAGGGGGGCCTCGTCGGAGGGAGGCGAGACCCCCGAACGTGGACGGGGCCGCCGGAAAAAGCGAAGGGCCGCGCGAGGCGGCCCTTCCGGGTGGGGGTGAGGCGTCAGCCGGCCTCGGGGTGGCGGGCCTTCCAGGCGCGCATCGCTTGCCGGTAGCGGTCCATCGCCAGGTCGTGCAGGTCGAAGATGCACGGGTCGCAGCCGTTGCCGCAGCAGGCGTCGATGTCCGGCTGCACGGGCGGCTGGGGCATCGGGTCGTCGGCCTCGAGCGAGGCCGGCGCCGCGGCGGGGTCGGGCAGGGCGGTGGTCATGACCGGGAGGCTCCGCGAGGGCTTCGGCCCCCGCGGCGCACGCTCAGCGACGGACCGGCGGCGGTCCCGAGTGGGCCGAGCGCTGCAGGTGACGGAAGGTGATCCGGCCCTTGGTCAGGTCGTAGGGCGACATCTCCAAGGAGACGGCGTCGCCAGCCAGGATGCGGATGTGATGCTTGCGCATCTTGCCGCCCGTGTAGGCGATGACCTGGTGGCCGTTCTCCAGCGTCACGCGAAAGCGCGAGTCCGGCAGGATTTCGTTGACGACACCCTGCATTTCAATCAGTTCTTCCTTGGCCATACGGGAGGCTCCTTTCTTGAAATCGATAAGGGCGCCGGCCGCGGTCTGCCGCGGGCCTTCGCCTCGGGAATCACGGGCGCGCCGTCAATGGCAGCGCGCCCAGGCCGTGCCTTCGGTCTCCGCGTAGCGCAACGCGGCGCGGCGGGTCTCGAAGGTCGGCACGAATCGCATGACGCGATCGATGCTGGCCATGCCGCGTCCCGATCGGATCGAGACGGCCGCGGCGAATCCGCCGTCGGCATGGGGTTTGGTCATCGGTGAGACAAGGAATCGCCCCACCTCAATGCTTTTGGTTCGCATAGTTTTCATGAGGTGTGCGCCTTGACAGGCAATCGCAATAAGCAACCGTCTTGGCGCGGTTTGGGAATGTGCCCTTTCCCTGTTTCGATGGCGCGAAGCCGGGGCGGGACACGAAGAGGTGCTCCAGCAGCCGTTCGCCCAAGGACGATCGAACCGGCCGAAGCCAGAAACGCGCAAGCGCACGAACCGGGGGTTGATGCTGGTGCGAGCCGCTCGCAGAAAGGTCCGTGAGAGGGACCGGAGGGGCTGCAGAAGAAGACCTGAAGAGGGTGGTCTTGTGCGAATCAAGCTGCGGATTGTAGCGCAAGCGCGCGAATTGCGCAGCGTCGCTTGCAGTCAGGACGCGGGGATCGTGCGGAAGGGCCGGCGGTTGGCGGGCGGCGCAAGCCCGACGAGCGCGACGAGCACCGCCTGCCGGTCGCGGCGGATCGTGCAAGCGGTCCGCCGGAACGGGCATGCGGCCCCGGGGGCCGCTGCCTACGATGAATCCATCCCTCGCGAGGTCCGCCGGCAAGCGCCCCCGTCGAGGGGAAATCCCTCCACCCTGTCATCCCTCCAAGGACGGAATCCCATGAGCAAGATCTGGTTCATCACC
This sequence comes from Mitsuaria sp. TWR114, assembly GCF_007997345.1. Lineage (NCBI taxonomy): Bacteria > Pseudomonadati > Pseudomonadota > Betaproteobacteria > Burkholderiales > Sphaerotilaceae > Roseateles > Mitsuaria sp. TWR114. The sequence goes on along the minus strand of NZ_VOSR01000011.1, from coordinate 11,876 downwards.
GGCGCCAACCGCGGCTTCGGGCTGGAGATCGCCAAGGCGGCGCTGGTCGCCGGCGATCGCGTCGTCGCCACCGGCCGCGATGTCGCGGCGCTCCAGGACGCCTATGCGGCGCACGCCGACGCCGTGCTGTGCCTGCCGCTGGACGTCAGCCGCGAGGCCGACGCGGTCCACGCGGTCGAGCAGGCCGTCGCGCGCTTCGGTCGCATCGACGTGCTGGTCAACAACGCGGGGTATGGCCAGCTGGGCCTGTTCGAGGCCATCGGCGCCGACGACATCGAGCGCCAGTTCGCCACCAACGTCTTCGGCCTGATGCACGTCACCCGGGCGGTGCTGCCGGTCATGCGCCGGCAGCGCGACGGTCACGTGATCAACATCGCCTCGGTCGGCGGTTTCCGCGGCTTCGATGGCGCGGCGGTCTACTGCGCGACGAAGTTCGCCGTCGATGGCTTCAGCGCCTCGCTGGCGCCGGAGCTGGCCGGCTTCAACATCCGGGTGACGGTGGTTGAGCCCGGCTTCTTCCGGACCGACTTCCTGGACGCCAGCTCGGTGCGCTACGGCACCCGGACGATCGCGGACTACGCCGCGCTGCCGCGGCCGCCGCTGTCCACCTACGAGGCCTACAACCACCGGCAGCCGGGGGATCCGGCCAAGCTGGGCCGGGCCTTCGTCGAGTTGGCCGCGATGCCGACGCCGCCGCTGCATTTCGTGGCGGGCTCCGATGCGCTGGGCATGGCGCGCGAGACCTTCGGCCAGCGTCTCGCCGAGGTCGAGGCGCATGCCGCGCTGTCGGCCTCGCTGGACCGCGACGACGCTTGACCGACGACCGCCGACGGCCGCCGACGGCCGCCGCCGGGCGCTCAGGCCAGCGCCCGCGCGGGCGGCGTGTCCCGGCGCCTGGCGGCGTCGCGCGAGGGCGGGCTGCCGTAGAGCCGGCTGTACTCGCGGCTGAACTGGGACGGGCTCTCGTAGCCGACCGCGTGGCCGGCGCGCGCGACCTCCAGTCCCTCCGCGATCAGCAGCCGGCGCGCTTCCTGCAGCCGCAACTGCTTCTGGTACTGCAGCGGGCTCATCGAGGTCAGCGCGCGGAAGTGGTGGTGCAGCGAGGACGCGCTCATGTGCGCCTCTCTGGCGAGCGCCTCGATGCGCAGCGGCTGGGCGTAATTCGCCTTCAGCCAGCGGATGGCGCGGTGCACGCGCTGCGTCTGGCTGTCGGCGCGCGCGACCTGTGCCAGCCGCTCGCCCTGCTCGCTGCGCAGCACGCGGTAGACGAGCTCGCGCATCGCCATCGGCGCCAGCGCGGCATGGTCCTCGGGATGGTCCAGCAGCCGTACCAGCCGCCCGGCCGCGTCGAGCATGTCGGGGGTCTCCTACCGCGACCAGTTCCCGGCGCTGATGAAGCTGGTGGACCAGGCGGTCGCCGCGGCCGGCGCCGGGGACGGACGGGAGAGCGCCCCTGGCGGTGGCGACGCCGGGCCGCGCGGCGGGCCGCTGCGCGCGACCAGCTCGGCGACCTCCTCCGGATCGAAGTCCAGGCGCAGGCAGAGGTAGGGCCGCTCCGGCGTGGCGTTGATGACGCGGCCGCTGACCGGCAGGTCGGTGGTGAAGACCATGAAGCGCGCCGCGTCGTAGACGTAGCGCTCGTCGCCCAGGTGGACTTCCTTGGCGCCCTGTGCGATCACGCACAGCGAGGCCGGCTGCACCGCATGCGCCATTTCGCCGCCCGGCGCGTCCAGCCGGATCGCCCAGACCCGCGGCAGCACCGTCGGCCATAGGCCCTCGCGCGGCGCATGGCGGCGCAGCATCGCGCCGAGCTCGGCGATCGCATCGGGCGCGGCCATCGCCGCGTCGGTGTCGGTGTGAGTGAAGGTCGTGTCCATGGCCCCGCTCATCCCGCGCGCAGCAGTTGCTCGATGTCGGTCCGCGGCGGCGTGCCGAAGAGGCGCCGATATTCGCGGCTGAACTGCGAGGCGCTTTCGTAGCCGACCTGGTGCGCCGCGGCCGCCGCATCCAGCCCGCTGCCCAGCATCAGCCGCCGCGCATGCTGCAGCCGCAGCTGCTTCTGGTACTGCATCGGCGACATGCTGGTCAGCTGCTTGAAGCGCTGGTGCAGCGTCGAGGCGCTCATGTGCGCCACGGCGGCCAGCTCGTCGATGCTGATCGCCTCGCTGAAGCGGCGGTTCAGTTCGTCGAGCGCGCGGGACAGGCGGCGCGTGGCGCTGTCCTGCTGCGCCAGCGCGCGCAGGCGCGGTCCGAGCGGGCCGGTCAACACCCGGTAGAAGATCTCCCGCTGCAACAGCGGTCCCAGCACGCGCTGGTCCTGCGGCGAGTCCAGCAGCTGCATCAGCCGCAGCGCCGCGCCCAGCAGCGACTCGGACACCGGTGCGACGTTCAGCCCCGACTGCGCCCCCGGCGGCGCATCGGTGCCGGCCGGGCCGACCTCCAGCATCAGCTCCGCCAGCGTCGCGGTGTCGCAGCCGATGCGCACGCACAGGTAGGGCTTGTCCGGCGTCGCCTCGATCACGCCGCCCTTGGGCAGCATCGGCATCGAGACCAGCAGGAAATGCAGCGGGTCGTAATACAGCGTCTCGGTGCCGAGCTCCACCTTCTTGCGGCCCTGCAGCACGATCGCCAGGCCGGGCTCGTAGAGCGCCGGCGCGGTCTTGGGGGTGCTGCAGCTGGCCTTGATCAGCTGCAGGCAGGGGATCGCCGTGGCGGACGTGCCGTCGCCATCGACATGCCGGAGCGTCAGATCCACCATCTGCGCGCGCAGTGCCTGCAGCGCGTCGGGGAAGCCGTCGGCGAGAGGAATCGGAGTGGGTGCGACCATGCGGCGGATTGTGCAAGGCCGTCGCGCGCGCCGCCAGCGCCCGCGCGCGTGGGGAAGCGGGTTCCGGAGGATTGGGCAAGGACGGGCGAGCTTTGCGCTGGTCCCGGGTGGGGGCGGATTCCTAAGCTGACAGGCATCGCGGCGGTCATGCCGGCCGCCGCGCAGACCTTGTCTTCGAAGGAGCAGCACCATGACCATCATGTCCAGGGAACCGATCAACAACCTGCCGCAGTTGCCGCGCCGCCGGCTCGGCGCCCACGGGCCGGAGGTCTCCGCGCTCGGACTCGGCTGCATGGGGATGTCCGATTTCTACGGCCCCGCCGACGAGGCCACCTCGATGGCCGTCCTGCACCGGGCGCTGGACCTCGGGATGAATTTCCTCGACACCTCCGACATCTACGGCAACGGCGCCAACGAGCGCCTGCTGTCGGGCCTGCTGGCCAACCGCCGGCGCGAGGTCGTGCTGGCGACCAAGTTCGGCATCGTCCGCAATGCCGACGGGCTGTCGGCCGGCGTCAACGGCAAGCCCTCGCATGTCCACGCGTCCTGCGACGCCAGCCTGCGCCGACTGGGCGTCAACCACATCGACCTGTACTACCTGCACCGCGTCGACCGGTCGGTGCCGATCGAGGAGACCGTCGGCGCGATGGCCGAGCTGGTGCGCGCCGGCAAGGTGCGCCATCTCGGGCTGTCGGAGGCCTCGGCCGAGACCATCCGCCGCGCCCATCGCGTGCATCCGATCGCGGCGTGCAGTCGGAGTACTCGCTGTGGACGCGCGACGTCGAGGCCGAGGTGCTGCCCACCTGCCGCGAGCTCGGCATCGCGCTGGTGCCGTACAGCCCGCTGGGGCGCGGCTTCCTGACCGGCGCGATCCGCAGCGCCGATCAACTGGCCGCGAATGACTGGCGCCGCGTCAATCCGCGCTTCCAGGGCGACTCGATGGCGCAGAACCTGGCGCTGGCCGATGCGATCGTCGCGCTGGCGCGCGACCACGGCCTGACGCCGGCGCAACTGGCGCTGGCCTGGCTGCTGGACCGCGGTCCGGACATCATGCCGATCCCGGGTACGCGCTCGATCACGCGGCTGGAGGAGAACGCGATGGCCGCGCGCATCCGCCTCAACGACGTGCTGCGCGAGGAGCTGCGCGACCTGATCGACGCGCATCCGGTCGCCGGCGCGCGTTATCCGGAGGTGTCGATGGCGCTGGTCAACGCCTGAGCAGCGCGTGAACAACGCCTGAGCAGCGCCTGAGCGACGGCGCCCGCCGGCGGCCCGTCCTTCACTCCGCCAGGCCGAGGAAGACCGACATCTCCTGATAGGCCTCGTCCAGCGCGGCGCGGAAGGCGGCGTCGCGCGGACGCTTGCCGATGAAGCCGAGGTCCGGGACCAGCGTCCCGCCCTCGACCTTCAGGTTGGCCCAGCCGATCACCTGGTCGCCCCACAGCATCGGCAGCGCGTAATGGCCCATGGTCCGTTTCGCGGCTGGGGTGTAGGCCTCGAAGCGGTAGGCCCAGCCCCACAGCCGCTCGAAGCGGCGACGGTCCCAGACCAGCGGATCGAAGGGCGCGAGGAAACGCAGGCGCTCCAGCTCGGCCCGGTGGGCGCGCGAAGCGGGGTTCTCGTCCGAGGGCCAGTACCAGACCTCGCCGTCCACCTTCGCATGGGCCCAGCGCGACTTCGCGTGCTTGAGCACCTCGCGGGCCTCGGTCTTGAGGTGCGGCGCGCCGTAGCCCAGCAGCGTCGTCAGGTAGCCCAGACTCGGCGAGGGCAGCGGTGCATAGAGCGACACGATCATGTCGAGCAGCGCGCCGGCGCGCTCGCGGCGGGCTTGCGGGCTGTCGTCCTGCGCCGCGTGCTCGATCGCCTCGTAGACCCGCGTGCCGGAGTCGCGCCGCGCCACGCGCAGCAGGCCGCGGTAATGCATGCCGTCGAGCAGGTGGGTGCTGGCGTTGAGCTCGCCGCCCCAGTAACCCTCGATGCGGCCGTGGCTGAAAGCCTGTTGCACCTGCTGCGGATGCGTGCGGCCGCGCGCACGGATGAACTCGAGCACCTCCGCCGCGCGCGCGTTCATGGCTTCGTCCCAGGCGCGCCGGGCCACCCGTGGATGCAGCAGCGCCAGCGTCTCGCGGGCCAGGAAGCCGTAGTTGACGAGGCAGTCCTCCTCGACGGCGAGACGCGCGTAACGCGCCTCGAGCTGGCCGGCGCGGTAGTCCTTCACCCGGTGCATCAGGATCAGGTCCTGCGCGCGCGCCGGCGCGCGGATCGGGTCGGCCTGCACGAAGCCCAGGCGCTGGATCGCGCGCAGCAGCGTGGTCGGCTTGAAAAAGGTGCGGGCGATGGCATGACGCCGCAGCGCGTCGTGGTCGATCACAGGCATTCGGAAGCAGCGGTCATCGAAAGGCGTGACGGTAACCGCGACGGGGCATGGGTTCTGTCAGGAGAGCGGCGCGAAGCCGCTGGGCGCCTGCTCGACGGTGTCCATCTGCATCTCGAAGCTGAAGAAGCGGTTGCGGCCTCGCGACTTGGCCGTGTAGAGCGCATCGTCGGAGCGGCGCAGCAGGCCTTCGACGCTGGTGTCGGCATCGGGCACGCAGGTGGTGATGCCGCCGGAGAGGGTGACGTAGGACTCGACCGAATCGGGGTGCCGCATGTCGCAGTTGCGCAGCGTGCGCATCACCGCCCGCGCGAAGGTCATCGCGCCGGAGCGGGGCGTGCCGGGCAGGATGAGGGCGAACTCCTCGCCGCCGTAGCGCGCGGCGCAGTCGCGCGGGCGCCGGCAGGTCTGCTGCAGCAACTGCGCGACCCGCCGCAGGCAGGCGTCGCCCTCGAGGTGGCCGTAGCTGTCGTTGTAGCGCTTGAAGTGGTCGATGTCGCACAGCACCAGCGTCAGCGGTTGCTGGTCGCGCCGGGCGCAGGCGATCTCCTGCGCGAGCCGGGCATCGAAGGCGCGCCGGTTCATCAAGCGCGTCAGCGCATCCTCGCCGGAGAGCTTCTCCAGCCGCTCGTTGCTGTTGCGCAGTTCGTCCGACACCTCCTGCAGCCGTGCCTGCATGCGCCGCAGTCGCTGCATCGCGCGCAGCTTGGCCTGCAGCACGGTGTTGGACACCGGCTTGACGAGGTAGTCGTCCCCGCCCGATTCGATGCCCTGCCAGAGATCCTGGTCGCGGTCGCGGCTGGACAGGAAGATGATCGGCGTCCAGCCGCCGCGCTCGTGCGCCCGCATCTGGCTGGCGACCCAGTAGCCGTCGTGACCGGGCATCTCGACGTCCAGCAGCACCAGGTCCGGGCGCTCGCCGTCGAAGCGGGCCAGCGCGCTGTCGCCGCCGTCCGCCTCCAGGGTGTGATGACCGATGGCCTGGAGCTGGCGGCACAGGAAGCCGCGCGTGCTGGCCTGGTCGTCCACGACCAGGATGCGAAGAGGCGGCAGCGAGGCGGAAGCGTCCATGGCCGGGCATCGTCGACAGGCGGCAGCGAAACGTGCCGAGGCCGATTATGCGGGGCCGCTCCGCCGCGAGGCGGTCCGGACATGCCTCAAGTGGGGGTGGCGGGAGGCGGCGAGGCGGGCCCCGCCGACGGGACGCCCGCGCGCCGCTGCTCGGCCGTGTCCATCTGCATCTCGTAGCTGAAGAAGCGGTTCCGGCCGGTGGACTTGGCGTTGTAGAGCGCGTCGTCGGCGCGGATGATCAGCCCCTCGGCGCTGGTGCTCTCGTCCGGCAGGCAGGTGGTGATGCCGCCCGAGAGGGTGATGGTGCCGCCGGTGGGGGAATCCGGATGGGGGATGGCCGCCAGCTCCACCGTGCGCATCAGCGCCCGGGCATAGGTCATCGCCCCCGAGCGCGGCGTGTTGGGCAGGACCAGCGCGAATTCCTCCCCGCCGTAGCGCCCGGCGCAGTCGCTCGGGCGGCGGCAGGTTTCCTTGAGCAACTGGCCGATGCGGCGCAGGCAGGCATCGCCGGCGACGTGGCCGGCCGCGTCGTTGTAGCGTTTGAAGTGGTCGACGTCGCACAGCATCAGCGTCAGCGGCTTGCCTTCGCGCCGGGCCAGGTCCAGCTCCTGCTGCAGGCGGGCATCCAGGGCGCGGCGGTTCATCAGCCCGGTCAGCGCGTCGACGCTGGAGAGCTCCTCCAACTGCGCATTGGCCGCGCGCAGGTCCTCGGACATCTGCACCAGCCGGGCCCGCATCAGCGCCAGGCGCTGCATCGCGCGCAGCTTGGCGTGCAGGATCATCGCGGACACCGGCTTGACCAGGTAGTCGTCGCCGCCGGCCTCGATGCCCTTCCACACGTCCTCGTCCTGCTTGAACTGGCTCAGGAAGATGATCGGCGTCCAGCCGCCGGGTTCGGCGGCGCGCATCTCGCGGCAGGTCCAGTAGCCGTCGTGGCCCGGCATCTCGACGTCCATCAGCACCAGGTCGGGCCGGTAGCGACGGAACAGCTCCAGCGCCCAGGCGGCGCTGTCGGCCTCCAGCACGCGGTGGCCGGCGCGGTCGAGCTCGGCGGTCAGCGCGACGCGCGTCGCGCTCTGGTCGTCGACGATCAGGATGGTCAGCGGGGTCGGCGCGGCGGGCAGGGGATGCATCCGGCGATTCTGCCGCGCGAAGCGGCCGCCGGAAACGCTCAGGGCCGCGCGAGGCGGCCCTGACTTCGGGGGGCAAGCGCGCATCAATCGATGAATGCGCGGCAAATGACCGGGGTGCGGAGAGGGCTTACAGCCCCGCCGCGGCGCGCAGCGCCTTGGCCTTGTCGGTCCGCTCCCAGCTGAACTCCGGCTCCTCGCGGCCGAAGTGGCCGTAGGCCGCCGTCTTGCCGTAGATCGGACGCAGCAGATCCAGCATCTGGATGATGCCCTTGGGCCGCAGGTCGAAATGCTCGTTGACCAGCGCGGCGATCTTCTCGTCGGAGATCACGCCGGTGCCTTCGGTGTAGACGGTGACGTTCATCGGACGCGCCACGCCGATCGCATAGGCGACCTGGATCTGGCACTGCTTGGCCAGGCCCGCGGCCACGATGTTCTTGGCCACGTAGCGGGCCGCGTAGGCGGCCGAGCGGTCCACCTTCGTCGGGTCCTTGCCCGAGAACGCGCCGCCGCCGTGCGGGCAGGCGCCGCCGTAGGTGTCGACGATGATCTTGCGGCCGGTCAGGCCGCAGTCGCCCTGCGGACCGCCGATGACGAAGCGGCCGGTCGGGTTGACCAGGTACTTCGTGTCCTGCAGCCACTCCTTGGGCAGCACCGGCTTGATGATCTCCTCGATGACCGCCTCGTAGAACTCGGGCTTCATCTTGTCGCCCAGCGACATCTCGGGCGCGTGCTGCGTGGACAGCACCACGGTGTCGATGCTGTGCGGCTTGCCGTCGACGTAGCGCATCGTGACCTGGCTCTTGGCGTCCGGGCGCAGGAAGGGCAGGCGGCCGTCCTTGCGCAGTTGGGCCTGGCGCTCGACCAGGCGGTGCGCGTAGTAGATCGGCGCGGGCATCAGCTCGGGCGTCTCGTCGCAGGCGTAGCCGAACATCAGGCCCTGGTCGCCGGCACCGGTGTTCAGGTGGTCGTCGGACGCCTGGTCCACGCCCTGGGCGATGTCGTTGCTCTGCTTGTCGTAGGCCACGAGCACGGCGCAGCCCTTGTAGTCGATGCCGTATTCGGTGTTGTCGTAGCCGATGCGCTTGATCGTGTCGCGGGCGACCTGGATGTAGTCGACGTGGGCGTTGGTCGTGATCTCGCCGGCCAGCACCACCAGACCGGTGTTGCACAGCGTCTCGGCGGCGACGCGCGAGCGCGGGTCCTGGGCGAGGATCGCGTCGAGGATGGCATCGGAGATCTGGTCCGCCACCTTGTCCGGGTGGCCTTCAGATACGGATTCCGAGGTGAAGAGGAAATCGCTCGCCAATTTAAACTCCTGTGATTCAGTCTTCGGGCGTTGCCGAGACCTGGGAGTCAGGCGGCGAACGCTTTAGCGGGATTTATGAGTCGCCCCGCAAGTTGTCCAGATTAACTCGGCGACATGGGCGGGCATTATAGGAAAGGCCCGAAAGGGCCCACGGATGGGTGGATGGGAAAACTGGGTACATATGCGCTGATCGCGCTGCTTTGGCTGCTGCACTGGCTGCCGCTGCGCTGGCTGGCCGCGCTCGGGTGGGGGCTGGGCGCGCTGCTGCACCGGGTCGCCGGATCGCGCCGGCGCGTCGCGCTGCGCAACGTGGAACTCTGCTTCCCCGAGAAATCCGCCGCCGAGCGCCAGGCCCTGGTGCGCGAGCACTTCGGCTGGCTGGGCCGCAGCCTGCTGGAGCGCGGCCTGCTCTGGTACGCGTCCGACCGGCGGCTGCTGCGCCTGATGCGCATCGAGGGCAACATCAAGCTCTCCGAGCAGGTCGACCGGCCGGTGATGTGGCTGATGCCGCATTTCGTGGGCCTGGACTGGATCGGCCCGGCGCTGATGCTGAACCAGTCGCGCCCGGGCGCCAGCATCTACCAGCGCCAGAGCAACGCGCTGTTCGACGAGGCGCTGCGCAAGGCGCGCTCGCGCTTCGGGACGACCAAGCTGGTCGATCGCCAGGAGGGCGTGCGCAGCATCCTGCGGGCGATCCGCGACGGCTACTCCTTCCTGAACCTGCCGGACATGGACTTCGGTCCGAAGGATTCGGCCTTCGTGCCCTTCTTCGGCGTGCCGGCCAACACGCTGCTGGCGCCGGCCAAGATCGCCGAGACCATGAAGATGGTGGTGCAGCCGGTCATCGTCACGATGCTGCCCAAGGGGGAGGGCATCGTGATCCACGCCCATGAACCGCTGACCGGCTACCCCAGCGGCGATGTCGAGGCCGACGCGCTGCGCTTCCACCGCTGGCTCGAGGACCGCATCCGCGAACACCCGGCCCAGTATTTCTGGGTCCACAAGCGATTCAAGACGCGGCCGCCCGGCGAGCCGTCGCTGTATTCCCGATAATCCGCCCCCATGAAACTGCGCTTCACCAAGATGCAGGGCGCCGGCAACGACTTCGTCGTGCTGGACGCCACGCGCCACCCGATGCCGCTGAGCGCCGATCAGCTGCGGCGCGTCGCCGACCGCCGCTTCGGCGTGGGCTGCGACCAGGTGCTGGTGATCGAGGCGCCGAAGACGCCCGACGTGGACTTCGGCTACCGCATCTTCAATGCCGACGGCTCCGAGGTGGAGCAGTGCGGCAATGGCGCGCGCTGCTTCGTGCGCTTCGTCGTCGACAAGGGCCTGACCGACAAACGCACCATCCGCGTCCAGACGATCAACGCGCTGCTCGAGCTGCGCCTGCGCGACGATGGCCGCGTCACGGTGGACATGGGCGCGCCGGTCTTCGACCTGCCGCGCATCCCCTTCGACCCGCGCGACACAATGCCCAAGACCGAACACGGCTTCCAGCGCTGGCCGCTGGATCTGGGCGACGGCATGACGGCCGACGTCGCGGTGCTGTCGATGGGCAACCCGCACGCGGTGCAGCGGGTCGACGACGTCGATCACGCGCCGGTGGGCATCGTGGGCCCGCTGGTCGAGAACCATGAAGCCTTCCCGCGCCGGGTGAACGCCGGTTTCCTCCAGGTGATCAGCCGGAGCGAGGTGAAGCTACGCGTCTTCGAGCGCGGCGCCGGCGAGACGCTGGCCTGCGGCACCGGCGCGTGCGCGGCGGTGGTGGCCGGCATCCGGCTAGGCTGGCTGGACGAGGCGGTGGAAGTGCACACGCGCGGCGGCGACCTGCGCATCGAATGGGCCGGCATGACGCCGGGCGGCCCGGGGCTCGACGCCCCGGTCTACATGACAGGGCCGGCACAGACGGTCTTTGAAGGAGAAATCGAACTGTGAGCGGCATCGAAGGCATCACCGAACAAGACATCGCCGACTACCTGGCGAATGACCCGGCGTTCTTCGAACGTCACGCCGAGCTGCTGGCCAACGTCCGGATCTCGCATCCGCACGGGCAGCGCGCGGTGTCGCTGCAGGAGCGCCAGGCGGAGCTGCTGCGCGACAAGATCCGCGGCCTGGAGCACAAGATCATCGAGATGATCCGCAACGGGCAAGAGAACGTCGCGATCGCCGACCGGCTGCACCGCTGGACGCTGGCGCTGATGCTCACCCGCGACGACAGCCAGCTGCCCGAGGTGCTGCTGCGCGAGCTGCGCCACCAGTTCCTGATCCCGCAGGCCGGGCTGCGGCTGTGGAACGTCGGCGCCGGCCACGCGCTGGCGCCGTTCGCGGCCGAGGTCAACCCGGACGTGAAGACCTTCGTCGGCAGCCTGAACCAGCCCTACTGCGGCATCAATTCGGGCTTCGAGGCGGCGCGCTGGCTCGAGGACGACGTCGCGTCGCTGGCGCTGGTGCCGCTGACGGCGGGCGCGCCGGCGCAGCCCTTCGGCCTGCTGGTGCTGGGCTCGCCGGATCCGACGCGCTATACGGCCGAGATGGGCACCGAGTTCCTGTCCCGCGTCGGCGAGATCGCGAGCGCCGCGCTGTCGCGCCTGCTGCACGCCGACCCTCATGCCGCCGGCCATGTCGACCGTCAGCCTGACTGACGAGCAGCGCCGCTACCTGGACCATCTGCGCGTGCAGCGCCGCCTGGCGGAGCGCACGCTGACGCTGTACACGGAAGCGCTGCAGCGGTTGACCGGCTTCGCCTCGGCGCAGGGGCTGGACCTGCTGCGCCTGAGCGCGCACCAGGCGCGGCGAGGCCTGGCCCAGCTGCATGCCGAGAAGCTCAAGCCGCGCACGCTGGCGCTGATCCTGTCCGCCTGGCGCGGCTGGTACCGCTGGCTGGGGCAGCAGGGGCTGGTCGATGCCAACCCGATCGCCGACCTGCACGCGCCCAAGCAGGGCCGGCCCCTGCCCAAGGCGCTGGGCGTGGACGACGCGGTGCGGCTGGCTGAGCACCATCAGGACGTCGCCGATCCTGTCATGGAAGCGCTCGAGCGCTGCCTCGTCGAGCTGCTCTACGGCAGCGGCTTGCGGGTGTCGGAGCTGGTGGGCCTGGACCTGCGGCATCACGCGGGCTCCGCCGGCTGGATCGTGCCCGACGCCGCCGAGGCGCAGGTGCTG
>NZ_VOSR01001099.1:0-798 GCF_007997345.1 Mitsuaria sp. TWR114 | reverse complement strand
GCGCCACCACCAGGCCCTGGCGGGCCAGCTGGCGCGTGATCTCGGCGTCGGACAGCGGGTTCTCGGGCCGCTCGGCCTCGATGATGTCCTTGATCAGCCCGCGGATCGCCGTGCCGGAGCAGGCGCTGCCGTTGCTGCTCACGATCGCGCGGGAGAAGAAGTACTTGAGCTCGTACACGCCGGTGGGCGTCGCCAGGTACTTGTTGTTGGTCACCCGCGAGACGGTCGATTCATGGATGCCGACCTCGTCGGCGATCTCCTTGAGCCCCAGCGGCTTCATCGCCATCGCGCCGAACTCGAGGAAGTGGCGCTGCCGGCGCACGATCGCGCTGGCCACGTCCAGGATGGTCGAGAAGCGCTGCTCGATGTTGCGCATCGTCCAGCGCGCCTCCTGCAGGTGGTTGGCCATCTCGGCATGGCCCTGCTGGCGATGACGCTGGAACAGCTCCGCATAGACCTGGTTCATCCGCACCTTGGGAATGACCGCCGGATTGAGCTGCACCCGCCACTGGCCGCGCACCTTGGTCGTCAGGACGTCCGGCACGATGTAGGCGGCCTGCGTCGTCTCGTAGCGCCAGCCCGGCCGAGGATCGAAGCGGCGCAGCTTCAGGCAGGACCGCCTCCGCTTCCGCCACGCTGACATCCAGCAACTGCGCCAGCGCCGGAATGTCGCGCGAGGCCAGCAGGTTCAGGTGCTGGGTGATGATGCGCTCGGCCAGCCGGCGGCTGCGGGCGTCCTCGATCTTGGGCAGCTGCAGCAGCAGGCATTCCGCGACGCTGCGCGCGCCCACGCCCAGC
>NZ_VOSR01001098.1:0-502 GCF_007997345.1 Mitsuaria sp. TWR114 | reverse complement strand
TCGGTGTCCAGCGCCTGGCCATCGACGGGCCCGCGCGGCTGTATTGGCCGGCGGTGCTGAACGGCTGGGCGGCCACGGTCCTGTGGATCTGGATCAGCTGGATCGCCGTCCGCGCCGCGCGTCAGCGGCCGGGGGCCGCCGCGGCGCCCGACACGTCGGTGGTGCTGACCCTGGTGATGGCCAACAGCGCGCTGATCTCCGTCGCGGTCAGCCTGCTCCTCGTGCCGCTGCTGCGACTGATCGGCCCGCTGGAAAGCTGGCCGCTCGGCGCCCGTTGGGGCGTCTGGCTGCTGCCGATGATGTGGCTGCTGGCGACCGCCACGGGCCTGCTCTGGCGCGTCATCCCTTCCGCCGCGCCCCGCGCGTTCGCGGGCCTGGTGGCGCTCGCGGCCGTCGCCATCGCCGGCTGGTTGCAGCCGGCGATGTTCTGGTGGCCCGATCCGTCGGCAAAGACCACCGGCACGGCGCGACCGACGAAGACGCCGCCACCGACCCGGGCCTG
>NZ_VOSR01001097.1:0-1193 GCF_007997345.1 Mitsuaria sp. TWR114 | reverse complement strand
ACATCAGCGGCTTGCCGCCGTGCTCGCGGATCCACGGGGCCAGGCGCTGGGTGCACTTGACGTCGAAGATGATCTCCGAGCCCGGCAGGCGCTTGAGGATGTCCGCGGCGATCAGCATGATCTGGCGGTCCGGCATGATCATCGTGCCGTCCTTGGTGACGATGCCCAGGCGGTCGCCGTCGCCGTCGAAGGCCAGGCCCAGCTCGGCATCGGTGGCGTGCACGACGCGCTTGAGGTCCTCGAGGTTCTCGGGACGCGACGGATCCGGATGGTGGTTGGGGAAGTCGCCATCCACCTTGGAGAAGATGTCGATGACCTCGCAGCCCAGCGCGCGCAGGATGGCCGGGGCGGTCGCGCCCGGAATGCCGTTGCCGCTGTCGACGACGATCTTCATCGGACGCGCCAGCTTGGCATCGCGGACGATGCGCTGGGTGTACTCGGCGATGATGTCCATCGCGGCGACGCGGCCCTTGCCGGTGGCGTAGTCCTCGGCCTCGATGCGGCGCTTCAGGTCCTGGATCTGCTCGCCGTAGACGGCGGCGCCCTTGAGGACCATCTTGAAGCCGTTGTAGTCCTTGGGGTTGTGGCTGCCGGTGACCTGGATGCCGGAATTGCAGCCATGCTTGCCGCGCGTGGCGGCGACGTAGTACAGCATCGGCGTGGTGACGGCGCCGATGTCGACGACATCCAGCCCGGTCGACTTCAGGCCGCGGATCAGCGCATCCACCAGCGACGGGCCGGACAGGCGGCCATCGCGGCCGACGGCGACCGCCTTCTCGCCGAGCTTGAGCGCCTCGGTGCCGAAGGCCTTGCCGAGGTGCTCGGCCAGCGCCTCGTCCAGCGTCGTGCCCACGACACCGCGGATGTCATAGGCCTTGAAGATGGATGCGTGAACTTGCATGTGCGTCCTTGCAGGAATGGGTGATGGTTCAAAAACTGGGGCGCATTGTAGGCAGGCCCCATGCGGCGTCCGTGTAACCCGGTGCACGCAGGCAATTCGCGGACCAAGGGGGCGCGCGGCCGGGCCCCGGCGGCCCGCAGGGACATGTCCGAAAACGGCCAGATCCGGCGCAGGCCGACTCCTATCATCCTGGCCATGGACTTCCTCCTCGACCCCGACCACTGCTACCCCGCGCTGCTGGCGCGGGATGCGCGCTTCGACGGCCAGTGGTTCGTCGGCGTGACCTCGACCG
>NZ_VOSR01001096.1:0-5383 GCF_007997345.1 Mitsuaria sp. TWR114 | reverse complement strand
GCTGAGGCGCGTCGGGCGGCGGCCGGCCCCGCGCCGGACAGGTCTTGCGGACCTTTGGGACAATCGCGCCCCATGAATCCCAAGAAGCAACGGATCGTCGTCGGGCTGTCCGGCGGCGTTGATTCCGCCGTGTCCGCCTGGCTGCTCAAGCAGGCGGGCCATGAGGTCGTCGGCATCTTCATGAAGAACTGGGAAGACGACGACGACAGCGAGTACTGCTCCTCCAACATCGACTTCGTCGACGCGGCGGCGGTGGCCGACGTGATCGGCATCGAGATCGAGCACGTCAACTTCGCCGCCGAGTACAAGGACCGCGTCTTCGCCGAGTTCCTGCGCGAGTACCAGGCCGGCCGCACGCCCAACCCGGACGTGCTGTGCAACGCCGAGATCAAGTTCAAGGCCTTCCTGGACCACGCGATGCGGCTGGGCGCCGAGAAGATCGCCACCGGCCATTACGCCCGGGTGCGCGAGCAGGACGGCCAGGTGCAGCTGCTCAAGGGCCTGGATCCGCTCAAGGACCAGAGCTACTTCCTGCACCGGCTCAACCAGGCGCAGCTGCGCAAGACGATGTTCCCGGTCGGCGAGCTGCCCAAGACCGAGGTGCGCCGGCTGGCCGAGGAGATCGGGCTGCCCAATGCGAAGAAGAAGGACTCGACCGGCATCTGCTTCATCGGCGAGCGGCCCTTCCGCGAGTTCCTCAACCGCTACCTCTCCCACAAGCCCGGCCCGATCAAGGACGAGCGCGGCCGCAAGCTGGGCGAGCACGTCGGCTTGTCCTTCTACACGCTGGGCCAGCGCCAGGGGCTGGGCATCGGCGGCGTGAAGGAGAAGGGCGCGCCGCGCGGCGGCGGCGAGCACGAGCCCTGGTTCGTCGCCCGCAAGGACCTGGCGAGCAACACGCTGGTGGTCGTCCAGGGCCACGACCACCCGCTGCTGCAGAGCCGCGGTCTGGTGGCGCAGGACCTGAGCTGGACCGGCCAGGCGCCGGCCTTCGGCGGCTTCGGCGCCAAGACCCGCTACCGGCAGGCCGACGCGCCCTGCGCGCTGACCCCCGGCGAGGGCAGCATCCGCCTGGACTTCCCGCAGCCGCAATGGGCGGTCACGCCCGGCCAGAGCGCGGTGCTCTACGACGGCGACGTCTGCCTGGGCGGCGGCGTCATCGCGGAAGCGATCGCGTAGTCCGAAGGCCGCGTCCGCTGGCGGGCCGTCCCGCGTGCCCAGCCGACCGGGGCCGGCGCGGCGGCGGTCCGCTGCCCGTTGCACGCCCGCCGGCAGCTCATCCAGCGATTCGGGGCACTCGTCGCATGGCCGGAACCGCCGCGGCCGGTGTCCCATGACAATGCGCACCTTCCCTGCCGGACGTCGCCTGTGGCACGCTGGCGTGTTGCCGCCTCGCCTGGATGGACCCCTTGGATCGTCTGCTCGCCCGCATCGCCCAGCCCGCCTTCGTGCTGCGCATTGCCGCCCTGGCGATCTGTCTGCTGGAGCTGGGCTCGGCGGTCTGGGGCCTGATGGGCAACGCGACCGAGCCCTACGACGGCGTCCTGGCCAGCCTCTACCGCCGCACCGGCGGCGACACCCACGACGCGCCCTTCGTGCTCACCTGCCTGGCGCTGGTGATGCTGTTCGCGTGGCACTTCTGGCGGCTGGCGCGCCAGCAACACCTGGACCTGCCGCCGGCCGACGCGCTCGCCCGCGTGCTGCTGCTGGACGTGCTGGCGCTGCTGGTCACGCCGGGGCTGCCCTTCCTCGTGACCGTGCTGGCGGCGCTGCTGCTGAACGTGCGGCGCGCCTTCAATTTCGCGCTCGCGCAGGTCGTGATCAGTGTGGCGCTGTACTGGCTGCTGCCCAGCGAGGCCCAGCGGCTCGAGCAGCTCCAGCCCGACCTGCCCTGGTGGCTGAACAGCCTGGGGCTGTCGATGTCGATGGTGGCGCTGCACGGCATGGCCTTCGGCCTGGGCCGGCTGGCCGCGGCGGAGGCCGAGCGCAGACGCTGGTTCCAGGCCATGCTGGCCGAGAAGGAATCGGGCGAGCGGCTGCAGATCGAGCAGCTGCGTTATGCCGAGCGCCTGCACATGGCGCGCGAGTTGCACGACGTGATGGGGCATCACCTGACCGCGCTCAACCTGCACCTGCAGCTGAGCGAGGCGCTGCTGCGCCGCCACGACGAGCCCGGCGCCGCGCAGGCGGTCGAGAAGGCCAAGCTGGGCGCGGCGGGGCTGCTGGCGGAGGTCCGCGCGGCGGTATCGCGCGAACGGGAGAGCCAGCGCATCAACCTCGAGGCCGCGCTGCGCACGCTGGCCGACGGCATCGCCAGCACGCAGATCGAGCTGGCGCTGGACCCGGTCGCGCAGGACCTGACGCCGCGCTGCGCGCACGCGCTGCTGCGCTGCGTGCAGGAGGCGGTGACCAACGCGGTGCGCCATGCCGGCGCGACGCGGGTGCGCGTCAGCCTGGAGGCGGTGGACGAATCCGGTCCGCAGGTCCGGGTGCGGGTTGACGACAATGGCCGCGGCACGCGCAAGCTGCGCGAGGGCAACGGCCTCAAGGGCATGCAGGAACGCATGGCCGAACTGGGCGGGACGATGCAGGTGCTGCGGCATCACCCCGGATTCCTGATCGAACTGAACTGCCCGCGGCGCGCCTGAACCGGGATTGCGCCATCCAGCAAGGAGACGACATGAGCGACAACACGATCAAGCTGCTGCTGGTGGAAGACCAGCAACTGGTGCGCGAGGGGCTGAAGGGCCTGCTGGCGCTGCACGACGACATTCGCCTGGTGGGCGAGGCGTCGGACGGCGCGGAGGCGCTGGAGTTGCTGGCGCGCGAGCAGCCGGACGTGATCCTGTCGGACATGCGGATGCCGCGGCTGGACGGGATCGGGCTGATCCGGGCGCTGGCGGCGCGGGCGCTGAAGATCCCGGTGGTGCTGCTGACCACCTTCGACGACACGGCGGCTTTCGACGAGGCGGTGCGCGCGGGGGCGCGCGGGTTCCTGCTGAAGGCGATCAGCCCGGACACGCTGGTGCAGGCGCTGCGCGACGTGGTGGGTGGCTCGACGGCGCTGCGTCCGCTGCTGACCGAGCGCATGGAGCGCGCGCCGGTGGAGCGCGCCTTCGCGGCGACGGCGGAGCCCGAGCCGCTCAGCCCCAAGGAGCTGCAGGTGCTGCGCCTGGTGGCCAGCGGCCGCAGCAACACCGAGATCGCCGCGCTGCTGGGCAACAGCGAAGGCGTCATCAAGAACCACTGCTCCGCGGTGTTCGCGAAGATGGGCGTCCGCGACCGCACGCAGGCCGTGCTGCGCGCGATCGATCTGGGCTGGATCTGACCTCGCGATGTTCGCGAAGAAGAGCATCCTTGACCGCACGCAGGCGGTGCTGCGCGCGATCGATCTGGGCGGGATCTGACCACCGCCTCGTTGGCTCGGTCGATCGGGGCGTCGCGAGCGGACGTCAGGCTAGGCGGGCGGAGCGGAGGAACCGGAGCGTACTTCGGTACGTGAGGATTCCGAGCATCCGCCCAACGACGCCTGGCGTTCGCGCAGTAGCCCTCGCTCTTAGATCCAGAGGTCGTAGTCTTGGAGCGCGCGGATGCGGCGTTCCACGGACAGGAAGCGCGCGGCGCCGACTTCGCCGATCGCCTTCACCACGCGCGGGTGGTACTTCTTGTAGAGCTTCTGCTCGGCGTCGACGTACCCCAGGTAGCCCTTGGAGAAGTACTTCGACTGCGCATTGGTCGGCTTCTCGCCGATCTGCACGAATTCCACCGACATGCGGGTGAACTGGCGGTTCAGCGTGGCCAGTTCGCGCTCATAGGCCTCGTAGACCGGCACGAACTTCTTGGTCTGCGCCTCGTCCAGCTGCAGCGCCTTGAGGACAACGCCCTTGCGGTCGGCCCGCACGGCATCGCGCAGCGATTGCGCCTGGGTGGCATCGGGCACCGGCGCCGGATCGGCGAAGGCGGGGAGCGCGGCGGCCAAGGACAGGCACAGCGCGGACAGCGCGGCAAACTTCTTCATCACTCTTCCCTCGTGAAAACGTCGGAACTTCGACGTCGCGCGGATTCTAGGAAGCCGGGTATGCCCTGACCCTCGGGGACTTCACGGGGAGACGGCCGCGCGCGGAGCGACCACCTCGTGGCGCGGTGCCGCGACGGCCGCCACCAGCGGCAAGGTCAGGGTCGAACGCGCCCCGTCCGGGCCGCGCTCGAAGCGGTACTCGCCGCCCATGCGGCGCGCCCGCTCGCGCATGCCGCACATGCCGTAACGCCCGTCGCGCGGCTGCCGGGCCTCCCAGTCCGGCGGCAGGCCGATGCCGTTGTCGCGCACCGTCAGCGTCAGCCCGTCGGCGCGGTACTCCAGCTCCAGGCTCACCTCGCTCGCCCGCGCATGGCGGTCGGCATTGGTCAGGGCCTCGCGCGCGATCAGCAGCATTTCATCCTCGATCGAGCCGCCAGCGCCCGCGGCGTGCCGGTCACCCGGATCCGGAACTGGCCCGGCGGCCGGACCAAGTCCTGGCCGGCGCGCGCCAGCCGCTCGGCCAACCGACGGTCCGAGCCCCGGCGCTCGCCGCCGTTTGCGTCGTCGTCGCCCTCGTCGTCATCCCCCCAGCCGCCGCGCTCGGCGGCGTCCTCGTCGTCGATGCGCTGACGCAGCTGGCCGACGCGATCGCGCCCTTCGGCCAGCAGCCCCTCGGCCCGCGTCAGGTCGCGCTCCATCTTGTGCCGCAGCGCCTGGTCGGTCACGCGTCGCACGCTCGCATCCAGCCCCAGCAGCAGCCCCTGGAAGCCCTGCAGCAGCGTGTCGTGCAGGTCGCGCGCGATGCGCTCCCGCTCGCGATGGCGCACCTCCAGCCGCATCCGCAGCCGCGCCTGCAGCGCCCGCACCCGCAGGCGATACCCGCCCCAGATGGCCCCCACCAGCGCCAACGCCAGTCCCCAGCGGAAGGCGGCGTACTCGTGTAGCGCCGGCGCGATGCGGAAAGCCAGCACCGACGGCCGGCGGCTCCACAGCCCGTCGGGATTGGAGGCCAGCACCTCGAAGCGGTAGTCGCCCGGACCGAGGTTGGCGTAGGTCGCCTCGCGCTGCGTGCCGGCGTCGCGCCAGTCCGCGTCGACGCCCACCAGCCGGAAGCGGTAGCGCACCTGCTCCGCCTTGCTCAGCACCCGGGCGGCGTAGCGCAGCGTCAGCGCATTGGTGCCCTGGGGCAGCTGCTGGCCCTGCGCGGCCGGATAGCTCTGCCCGCCGGCCATCAGCGCCTGCACATCGACGCCGACCTCGCGCGAGTTGCGCGGCGTGCGCGCCGGGTCCAGCCAGACCACCCCGAGGTTGGTCACGAACCACAACCGGCCGCGGGCGTCGCGCACCGCGGTCGGCGTCGCCGAG
>NZ_VOSR01001095.1:0-629 GCF_007997345.1 Mitsuaria sp. TWR114 | reverse complement strand
TGCGTGCGGCCCTCCAGCGACCATTGCGCCCACTGCGAGGCCATCGGCGCGAAGCTGCCGTAGACGGCGGCGATCGGCGCGGTCATGCGGCGGTCGGTGTAGGGCGAGCCCAGCGGGTAGTTGCTGTAGTCGGCGTAGTCGACGCCGAAGGGCGTGACGCCGATCGCGCCGCGACCCAGGATCGCGTAGTGGTAGCGGGCGTAGGTCTCGGCGTTGCCGATCTCGGGCACCCACAGCGCGTTGTCGCGGCGCTGGAACTGGCCCAGGATGGCCTCGACCTTGGCCGACTCCGGCATGTAGATGTCGGGGCCGACGATGTCGATCTTCGGCGCGGCGGCCTTGTAGATGCCGATCACGTCGTGGGTCGGGCCGCCGCTGGCGAAGTCCGACTTCCACGCGCCATCGGCGCCAGCGGGTCGCGCAGCGCGTTGTTGACGAACATCGGCAGGTCGTAGACCTGGCGGCCGGCCGCGCGATCTCGCCGATGTAGCGCGCGATCGCCCAGCTGTGGAAATACTGCTCGGCGTAGTCGCCATAGACGGCGGACCAGGTACCCCTGGCCTTGTCAGCCTTGGCGGCCTTGCCGTGGAGCGCGGGGTCCGGCTTCTGCAGCCGCAGCACCTCGGCCG
>NZ_VOSR01001094.1:0-859 GCF_007997345.1 Mitsuaria sp. TWR114 | reverse complement strand
AGCGGCACCGCGACGCTGGAGGCGGCGCTGCTCAAGCGCCCGATGGTGATCGCCTACAAGCTGCACTGGTTCAATGCCTGGCGGATGAAGGGCAAGGCGCTGCTGCCCTGGGTGGGCTTGCCCAACGTGCTGGCGCGTGAGACGCTGGTGCCGGAATGCCTGCAGGACGAGTGCACCGGCGAGCGCATCGCCCGCGAGGGCCTGGCGTGGCTGGACGACGCGCCCCGGCGCGAGCGGCTGCGCGAGCGCTTCCTCGAGATCCACCAACAGCTGCGCTGCAACACCGCGCGAAGGGCCGGCGATGCGATCGCGAAAATCCTCGGCGCCTGAACGTCCGACGCAGCTCGGCCTGGAATGGGCCGGCGAGGGCCTGCTGTGCGGCGTCGACGAGGCGGGGCGGGGCCCGCTGGCCGGACCGGTGGTCGCGGCGGCGGTGATCCTCGACGACCAGAGTCCGATCAAGGGCTTGAACGACTCGAAGGTGCTGAGCGAGAAGAAGCGCGAGCAGCTCTTCGACGAGATCCGCGCGAAGGCGCTGTGCTTCTGCATCGCGGAGGCGACGGTCGAGGAGATCGACCGCATCAACATCCTGCAGGCGACGATGCTGGCGATGCGCCGCGCGGTCGAGGGCCTGCGGCTGAAGCCCGGGCGCGTCCAGGTGGACGGCAACCGGCTGCCGGTGCTGCGCATCCCGGCCGAGGCGATCGTCCGGGGCGATGCGCTGGTGCCGGCGATCTCGGCGGCGTCCATCCTGGCCAAGGTGCACCGCGACCGCTTCTGCCTGCAGATGCATGAGCAGCATCCGCAGTACGGCTTCGACAGCCACAAGGGCTACGGCACGCGCGAGCACCTCGAGGCG